>NZ_LZML01000142.1:0-19017 GCF_001665695.1 Nocardia sp. 852002-51101_SCH5132738
GCGCCGTCACCGCGCAGCAGGACGGTCGCGCCGCTACCGGCCTCCGGAAAACGCGTGGCGAGTTCGTCGACACCGGCGCGCACGGCATTGCCCGCCGGGAGGGCCGTATGGTCGACATCGCCCAACCGCACGCCCAAAAGCGGCGTGGCGAGCACGAGCAGCAGTCCGCCGACGGTGACGGCCACGACGCCGGGCCGGCGCACCACCGCGTCCACCACGCGGCCCCATCATCGCTCGGCGCGGCGCCGGCCGCGGTCGAAGGCGTCGCGGCGCCAGCTCCAGGCGCCGACGCGGTGACCGAGCAGGGCGAGCGCGGCGGGCAGGACGGTCAGCGACAGTCCCGCGGCCAGCAGGACCGCCGCGATGGCCCCGAAACCCAGCGATCGCAGTACCGCCTGCGGAAAGACGAATGTTCCGGCGAAGGCACAGGCCAGCAGCAGTGCCGAGAATCCCACGGTCCGACCGGCGGTGGCCAGGGTGCGCGTCACCGCCTCGGAAACCGCGGCACCCGCGGCGACTTCCTCGCGGAATCGGGTGACTACGAACAGCCCGTAGTCGATGGCCAGGCCGAGTCCCAGCAGCGAGGCGACGTTCACGGCGAAGACACTCACCTCGGTGACGTGCGCGATCACCGCGACCGCGCCCAGTGAGCCCACGACGGCCAGCACACCCACCAGCAGCGGCAGGCCGGCGGCGACCACTCCGCCGAACACCAGCACCAGAATCACCGCTGTGACCGGCAGCGAGACGGATTCGGCGAGCACCAGATCGTGGCGGGACTGCCGGTCGATCTCGTCGGCCAGGGCGCTGTAGCCGGTGAATCGCACCGAGACGCCGGGAACGGTCAGCGCAGCGGCGATGTCGTGGTAGGCGGCGATGCGCTGATTGTCGTCGCCGGCGGCGAACACCACGGCCAGCCCCTGCCGTCCGTCCGCCGACCGCAGGAAATTCTGGCGCGGTGGGGCATTGTTCCAATAGGTCTGCACCGGCTGAGCCAGCAGCGCCGGATCGATGTGGTCGACCGCCTGCTGGACGCGCGGGCCCAGTGCGGCGAGGTCCTGTCCGTCGGGCGCGGTGAAGATCGCGATCACATCGGGGTTCTGCCGGCCCAGATGTGCCGTGACCACCCGGTCGACGAGCGCGGATTCGCTTCCGGGATCGGCGAATCCGGCCGCGCTCACCCGCTGCTGGACGTCGGCGCCGAACAGTCCGCACACGATCGCGAAACCGATCGCCGCGAGCAGCACCAGTTTCGGGCGGGTGCCGACCAGCCGCGCCCAGCGCGTCATGCGGGGACCGAATCCGGTTGCGGCAGTTCGCTTTCCAGCGTGGAGGCGATGCGGTCCAGCAGCGCTTCGAGCCGATCCTCGATGTCGCGGCCGTTGCGCGCGGAGACCGTCAGCTCGGTACGGCCGCCCGCCTCCACCATCGCGAACAGCAGCGGCATCGCGACGCTGTGCTGGGGCAGCACCCGCACCGACGTGGGCGACCAGCCGGGCACTGCCAGTTCGCCGAGATCGAAGCGGCCCATGTGCGAGACCGTCGCCGAGGCGAGGTTGCGCCCGAAGCGGGCGCCGAGCGCGTTGGTCGTACGCAGAATGGTGCGGCCGACGGCGTGCGGTGCGTTGGCGATCGCGCCGGCGGCAAACTGGTTGAGTTCGGTGCGGTCTCGCAGACCCGCACGCATGTCTTCGCGCACCTGTCGCCAATCCTGGCCGGGCCGGATGTCGAGGAACAGCGGCAACGCCAGATTCGCCGTCGACCGCAGCTGTGCGTCGTGGCGGCGCAGATCGACCGGCACCATGATCCGCTGCGTGCTGCCCGCGGCGTCGGCCAGCAGCGCCGACACTCGCGCCACCGCACCGGGACCGGTGGCCCCGATACTGCGGTGCCGCAGCAGATGCCGGGAGCTGCCCACCTCCTGACGGCCGTGGCCGACCGCCGAACGGAATCGGGGAATCATGGCGGTGGGACGTCCCGGCGCGCCGAGGCGCCGCACCAGTTCCCGGTCGGCGACCGGGTCGCGAAGTTCTTCCGGCTGTTCACCGCGCAGCGCGGCAAGGACGTTGCGAGTCCACAGCACCATGCCCATCCCGTCCATGACGCCGTGGAACACCCGGAAGATCACGGTGACCGGGTCGCCGGTCAGCAGCAGCACCTCACAGGTGGTTTCCGGGGTGGGGCCGATCGCCGACGCGAGGACCGGGTCGGCCTCGAGCCGGTCGTAGTTCACGACATGTCCGGGAATCTCGCGCACGGCCGGGGGCACGCCGGTGTCCACCCAGTACTTGCCCTCGCGTCGCAGCCGGGCGCCCGGACAGGCGGCGGCCGCGACCGCGACCGCCCGGCGCAGCGCCTCCGCGTCCATGGTCCCGGTTCCCGGGATCGCCAGTTGCATCAGAAACGGCGGGGCCATATCGCGCATCGGGAAGTACATGCGCTCGGTGGGGGAGATCCGCCGCCGGAAGACGGGACTCATGATCGGCTCCTGACTCTGCGTTACCGCAGCTCGCGGGTGAGTTGCTCGATGCCGCCCTCGGATTCGAGCCAGGACAGGAACCGGGCCAGGCCCTGTTCGCGGTCGATGATCGGCGCGTAACCGAAATCGCGTGCCGCCGCGCCGGTGTCGTAGGTCGCGGTGCGGGTCAGCAACGCCACCACGTAGCGCGACAGCGGTGGCGACCAGCGCCGCGCGATCGCCGGTATGCGCCAGGCAGTTTCGATCACCGACACGGCGGCCGCCAGCACACGCGGATCCGGCCGGCGGCTGGGAGCCGGGTAGCCGAGCCCGCCCGCCACCTCGGCCAGGAAGGCCCAGACGTCGGTCCGCTCCGCATCGGCGACGAAATAGGCCTTGCCGCCGACCCGGTCGGAGCCGGCGGCGCCCAGACAGGCGTGCACGATGTTGTCCACATGGCACAGCGACGCCTGGACCGAGCGGCCGGACGACAGATCGGGCAGGCGCCCCTGTGCGGTCCGGCCGAGCAGGCGCACGATCGGGCCGGAGCGGTCGCCGGCTCCCCAGATCGCGCGCGGCCGTAGCGCGCAGGTGGTGAAACCCGGGGTGTCGGCGGCGAGGACGGTGCGCTCGGCGGCGGCCTTGGTCTCGGAATACAGGTTCAGGTAGTGGCGCGGATACGGCACCGATTCGTCGATGTCGATCTGATCGCCGCCGTCGCGATCCATCAGAGCGCTGGGGCTCGAGATGAACACGAAACGCGTGGCTCCGGCGGCGCGGGCGGTGCGCAGCAGAACTTCGGTGGCGCGGACGTTCTCGGTGTGGAACTGGGCGCGGGTGCCGCGTTCGTCGACGCGGGCGGCACTGTGGAACACCACATCGACTCCGGCGCACGCGCGTTCGAGGGATTCGTCGTCGGTGAGATCGCCGTAGGCGATCCGCACACCCTCGAGTTCGGGCAGGTCGCCGAGGTTGCTGGTACGCCGCGCGAGGACGGTCACCTCGTGGCCGCCCTCGCGGACCAGGCGGCGGACCAGCGCGCCGCCGAGAAATCCGGATGCGCCCGTGACGAGTGCCTTCACCGTTCGTTCTCCTCGAAAGATGCCGTGCTGCGGACGATTTCGGTGCGCCACCAAGTGAGACCGAACAGCTGGGTCATGACGGCGGTGTACAGGCGCGACCGGCCGCTGCCCCGCGCGGCGCGCAGGGCGACCGGAATCTGGGCGGCGTGCACGCCGATGCTGAGCACCGCGTCGATCCACCACAGCGCGCGCAGCCAGCGGCGGCTGGAGCTCCGGGCCGCCGGACCGGCCAGCAGGAACAACCATCCCGCGATCGGAACAGCGCGCAGCGCAACAACTTTCACCTTCATCGCAACGCCTTCGCGGTCTGCCGAGCCGCCCACACCGCGAGCTGTTCGCGCCCGATCTTGGCGTTGTGCCGGATATCGACCGGAAATCCCGGATGAAACAGGAACTCCGAGATCTTCGTGGTCAGCTCGAATTCCGCGCCACGCGCACGCAGCGCGGCGGCCACGTCGTCGCGATCGGCGTCCGGGCGCAGTTCCACGCACAGCACGGGGCGCTGTGCTTCCGCCGGCCCCACCCCGACCAGTGCCGTGCGCGCCACACCCGCTACGGCGTTGAAGATCTGCTCGACCTGCACCGTGAACATCGGGCCGTCGGCGGTGCGGACCCGCTGGGATTTGCGTCCGCAGAACCAGATTCGCTCCTGGTCGTCGATCCACGCGAGGTCACCGGTGCGATGCCAGACGGTCTCGCCGTCGACGATCTTGCCCGCCGCGTTGGCCACGGCGGGCCAGTAGTAGCGAGTGCTCACATTCGGCCCCGCCACCACCAGTTCGCCGATGCCGCGGGTGGCCGCCAATTGATCCTCCCGGGCGCGGGCGTCCGCCCACGTGGGCAGCGGGTGGTCGGTGATCGCCACGATTCGCGCCCGCACCCGGTCGGCTGGTCGGCCGATGCAGGTGCCCGCACCGGCGCGGGCGCGTTCGGACGGGCCGTCCAGCAGCTCGCGCGATTCGATCGTCGACATCGGCAGTGCCTCGGTGGACCCGTATCCGGCGTAGACCAGCACATCCTCTTCGAGCACCGCGCGCAGGCCGGCGATACACCAGTCCGGGACCGGCGCGCCACCGGAATAGATGCTGCGCAGTGTCGGCAGCCGGGTGCCGGTCTGTTCGAGGTGGCGCAGCAGCGGGATCAGCACGGCGGGGGAGGCGAACATGGTGCGGACGCCGAACCGCCCGATCGCGTCGGCCACGTGCGCCGGATCGGTCGCACCCACCCGGCTGGGAATCAGCGGCGGCAGCACGCACTGCGAACCGAGCAGCAGATCCAGAATGCCGACCAGCGGCAACGTGATCAGCGAGGTCTGCGGCGGCACATGCCCGCGCGCGGCGTGGACCTGCTCGACCATGGCCGACAGATTGCCGTGGGTCATCTCCACGGCCTTGGCCGGTCCGGTGCTCCCGGTGGTGAACGCGATCATCAGCAGGTCGCCCTCGGGTGCCGGAGCGCGGTCCGGCGCGGTGCCGGACGGGCGGCGACCCCAGCTGTCGAATGTCGCTCCGCCCCAGAACCATCGCCGCCCAACCGTGACCGCGACCCGCACCCCGCGGAAGTAGCGGCGGAACAGCACCCGCGCCGCATGCGCCTGCGGAATGCCGATGAACGCCTCGGCGTCGGCCGCCTGCAGGCAGCGCAGCATCCGGCGCAGCCCCATACCCGGATCGATGACCACCGGCACCGCGCCGATCTTCAACAGTCCCAGCATGATCGCGTAGAGCTCCGGCCCCGGCAGCACCAGCACGATGGTGCGGGTTCCGCTGCCGACGCCCGCGGCGGTGAGCCGCTCACCGACAGTGTCGGACCAGCGATCCAGGTCGGCGTAGCTCAGCCGCCGATAGTGCGGGGTGCCCGCATGGTCGGCATCGGCGAAATACACCGCGGTGCGGTCGGGTGCGGCCGCGGCGACCACGCGGAACCGGTCGACCGCGCGCCAGTATGTACCGCTCACGCCGCCGCACCGGCGGCGACCGGCAGGCGATACACCGCGGCCGCCGCGGACGGTCCCGCGCCCGCCGCGACGAACAGCACGGTGTCGAAGCCGGCGAGCGAATCCTCCTCCACCGCATGGTGATAGGCCAGCGGCAACGCCGCGGTGTGTGGATCGCCGGCGGACAGGTCCGGGGTGCGGACCTCGCCGATACCGAGGGTGTCCGCGAGCAGCCGCGGGAACTTCGGCGTGGGCGTGGAGGCGATGAGAACGGTTGCGGCGGGATCGATTCCGTCGGCGTCGAGGGCGCGGCGGCCGGCGTCGGCGGCGATCTCCAGCAGTCGATCCTCGAATCCGGGTTCGCGTTCCACCGTCATCAGTCCGCGTCCGGCCGTGCCCATCGTGGTGACGTCGACATACGACTGCACCACGGGAGAACCCGAACCCGCGACGGTGTGCACGCGGCCGAAGCCGACCGGCTCGTCGGTGTGCTCGAGCAGCAGCGCGGCACCCGCGGTGGCGTAGGGGAACTCGTCGTCGGCCGCCGACCGGGCCAGCGACGGATGGGTGTCCCCGGAGACGATCAGGACGTGGCCCGATCCGGCGGTCTCGAGAATCGACTGCGCGACCTGAACCGCGTTGAGCACACCGGTGGCGCCGTTCATCAGGTCGAAGGAGAACGAGCGCGGGTCGCCGAACCGGTAGTCCAGTCCGATCCCCGCCTCCTTCTGGATCAGCGCCGACACCGCCGGTTCCACGGTGTTGGAGTCGCGGAAGATTCCCGCGTTGATCAGCACCCCGACCTGCTCCGGCGCCACCCCGGCGCGTTCGAGGCTGCGGCGCGCGGCGCGGCCACTGTGCTCGACGATGCTGAACGTGTCGCTCTCGCGACTGATTCCGGTGGATGTGATGGCAACGCCCATGACCAGTACCTCAGATCTTCAGAGACGAAATCGTGGTGGACAGGAAACCGCCGACCACCCCGGAGGCGGCCGGAACCATCAGCATTTTCGAGCCGGCCGGGATCTCACCGCGGCTCAGATGGTCGTGCAGCACGATGAAATGTGAAGTGCTGGAGGTATTTCCGTATTCGGTCAGCACATTGAGGTCGGGCGGCATCGGTGCGCCGAATTCCCGTTCGGCGATGGCGTTCATATACGGGATCGCCGCCGCGCCGAACTGATGGTGGATGACGAAGTCGAAGTTCTCCTCGGCGAACGTGGTGCCGCGCTTCTCGTAGAACATGCGCTGGGTGTCGGTCCACAACAGGAAACGGGACTCGTTGTGCATCTTGCGGTTGTCGGTGTAGAGCGCCACGCCCGGGGTCTTGTCACTGGGCATGCCCAGGCACAGGTGCGAGAACTCCGAGGCCGTGACCAGCTCGATGTAGTCGATGCGGTCGGCCTCGTCGACGGAACGATCGAGCACCACCGCGGCCGCGGAATCGCCCACGGTGAGCGACGCGAATTGCAGATCGTATTTGTCGGAAATTTCGCGCACTGCGGTATCGGCGATCAGAGTAATCGCCTCACCGCTCACCACGATGCCCTTGCGCACCATTCCGGATCGAATCATCCGATCGAGAATGTAGGTTCCGCTGAGCATTCCCGCGCAGGCGTTGGAAAGGTCGAAGGTAATGGCGTTCCGCGCACCGATGCGTTGTGCCAGAGCCGACGCGAAGGACGGCTCCATATATATCTTGTCGGCGTCCTTACTGCGGGTTATCGAGGTGGAGATGACCACCTCGATCTCCGATCCGGAGTACTGTGACCTGGACAGACAGTCGTCCAGCGCCTTGCCGGCCAGGACGAACGAGTCTTCGTAGGATTCCGGTCGGGTGTCGTGAACGCGGCGTTCGCGCACGCCTGTGATCTTTTCGAGATCGAAGGCCGGCGGTACGGCGAGGCGCGATATCAATTCCTCCGTGGTGACCCTTTTTTTCGGTAGATATGCGCCGATCGCTTCGAAACGAGAATGCGGCACGCCGCCTCCTGAATTGGCATGACGAATGCTTGCGGAATTTGTTCGTGACGTGATGCTACCCGAGAGTAACTAGTGCATTCTTGATCCGCATCTCGACGCTTCGATCGGGTAGTGGTGAATTCGATATATTTGTGACAGCGCGTCGCAGCAAGTAGTAACTACTCGGCAATCGATGAATATCGCCGCTACATCGAGGCTTCTGTCGGTTCGCGAAGCGGATCCGGGAGTCCGCTAACTTGCAGAGTGCCGGATTCGTGGTGAAACTTCACATCGATCGGGGCGGTCGATTGTGAGAGACCTCACCGAGCGCAGGGCCGTCCGAGCCGGATCAGCCCAGCCGTGCCATGACCGCCCTCGGCAGCCGTGGCAGCACGAGGTTCAGTGCGCGCCAAGGCCATTGCGGCACGCAGGCGCGCACCGGCTCGGACTCGATCGCGGCGACCATCGCGGCCACACCGCGTTCGAGCGGTGCGACCAGCCGGGCGTCGTCGGCGCGCGCCGACATCTCGGTGGCGATGAATCCGGGCTGCACCGCGGTCACGGCGATCGGGCTGCGGCGCAGTTCGATCGCCAAACCCTCACCGAGCGCGGACAATCCGGCCTTGCTCGCCGCATACGCGGCCTTCTTACCGGGCAGCCCGCGCACCGCGCTCATCGACGAGATCAGCACCAGATGCCCGGCGTTCTGGTCGCGAAAGATCTCCAGTGCGGCCTCGGCCTGGGCCAGCGCACTCACGAAATTCGTTGTGGCCGTCGCGATATTCGCATCCGCACGCCCGGTACCCAGCGCCGCGCCCTTGCCCAGGCCGGCGTTGACGATCACGCGATCCAGCCCGCCGAATTCGTCGCGGAATTCCCCGAATACGCGCGGGACCGCCTCGTGGTCGTCCACATCGAGGGTCCGCAGCGAAACCCGGATATCGGGATGGGCCGCCCGCAATTGCTCGCGCAGCGACCGCAGGTTCTCCATGCGGCGCGCGCACAGCGCGAGATCGCGCCCGCGCGCCGCGAACTGCCGAGCCATCTCGGCCCCCAGGCCCGCACTCGCTCCGGTGATGAGAATTTTGCGCCTGGTCATGGCACCCCACCCTAGTGCCGCCCGGCCGTCTGATCAGGAAATCCGGCGGGCTCCGGCGGCGGGCACCGCCACGAAGAATCGCGGTGGGGAGAAACCGTCGTCGCGAAACCGCCGCCGGATCGCGGCCGCGATCGAATCGGTCCGCTCGATATCGGTCACCGCGATGATGCTGCCGCCGAATCCGCCGCCCACCATGCGCGCACCGTGGGCCCCGGCGTCGAGCGCGGCCGCCACCGCCGCATCCAGCTCCGGCGTGGAGACCTCGAAATCGTCTCGCAACGAGGCGTGTCCGCTGGTGAGCAGCGGCCCGATCGCGCGCGGATCACACCCGTCGCGCAGCAGTTCCACCACGGTCAGCACCCGCGCGTTCTCGGTGACGACGTGGCGGGCGCGCCGCCGCAGCACCGGGTCCGCCAGCCGCTGCGTTTCCGCCGGATCGGTGACGGCACGCAGCGAATGCACGCCCAGAGCGTGCGCGGCCTGCTCACATTCGCGCCGGCGCCGGCCGTAACCGCCGTCGGCCAGCCGGTGCGGGGTGTCGGTGTCGGCTACCAGCAATTGCAGGCCGGCCGCGGCGAGATCGAAGGGAACCTGCGCGAATTCCCCGGTGGCGAAGTCCAGGAACAGGGCGTGACCCGCCGTGCAGAGCAACGAGGCGGACTGGTCCAGGGTCCCCGTCGCCGCGCCGACATAGGAGTTCTCCGCGGCCCGGCCGATGTCGATCAGCTCGGCGCTGCCGGCGTCGATCTCGAACAGATCGCGAATCGCCAGTGCCACAGCGCATTCCAGCGCCGCAGAGGACGACAGCCCGGCGCCCACCGGTACCGCCCCGTCGATCTCCAGCACCACCCCGGACAGTTCGTGCCCGCGGCGCCGATATTCGTGCACCACGCCCAGCGGATAGCGGGCCCAGCCGGTGACGGCGGATTCGGCGAGCCCGTCGAGCGATTCGCGCACCTGCCCGGCGTGCTGTTTGGAACTCACCCGCACCGTGCCGTCCGTCGTGGCCTCGGCGGTGCAGGTCACGACCTGAGGCAACGCGATCGGCAGCGCGTATCCGTCGTTGTAGTCGGTGTGCTCGCCGATGATGTTGACCCGGCCGGGCGCGACCCATACGCCGCGCCGGGGTGCCGCGCTCACCGCACCCTCCCGCAGTTCGGCGGCCACGGTCTCGGGGGTGGTGTCGCTGATGAAGGCGTTCATCCCCGATTCCGAGCCGGCCAGATACTTCAACTTGTGCGCCGTCCGCCGGATCGAGAACAGCTGCAGGTGCAGCCACCAATCATCCCCCGGCACACCGGATTTCGGCGCTTGATTCCATGCCGCCACGTACGGCATGGGGGTGTCGAATCGGCGCGCGAAGCGTTGCTGCACATCCAGGTACAGATGCGCGAAACCGTCGCGCTGGGCATCGTCGAGATCGGGGATATCGGCCACCCGGCGGTGCGGATAGAGCTGAACTTCGTAGGGCCAGCGGCCGAACGGTGGTACGAAGGCGGTCCACTCCTCGTTCGCCGCGACCACCCGGACGCCGGCGGCCCGTTCGGCGCCAAGAAGATCACCGAACAGATTGCTGCCGTGGGCTTTTCGATGGCGTGCCGCGTTGGCCACCATCGTCGCGGTGCGCGGGGTGGGGAAGGGGTAGGCGTAGATTTGGCCGTGCGGATGCGACAGCGTGACGCCGATCTCCTCGCCGTGATTCTCGAAGCAGAACACCTGGGCCACGCCGTCGAGCGCCCCGAGTTCGGCGCTGCGCTGGGCCCACGCGTCCACCACCAGGCGCGCCCGGCCCGGATCGAGCCCGGCGAACGAACTGTTGTGGTCGCTGGTGAAGCATACGACCTCGCAGCGGCCGAAACCGTTGCGCAGCAACGTCTCCGGCGACCCTTCGACGTGGTCGGGAAGTTCGGCGCGGCCGGTCGACAGCGACGGAAAGCGGTTCTCGAACACCACCACCTGATAGTCGACCTCGGGGACCTCGGTGGGATGGCCGGGGCGCGACGGGCACAGCGGGCACAGATCCGCCGGCGGCAGGAAGGTCCGGCTCTGGCGGTGCGAGGCGATCACCACCCACTCGCCGAGCAGCGGATCGAAACGTGCCTGGGAATGCGTACTGGTCCGAGGCAGATCCCGGGTGTCGGCGGCGGTGCGTGGCACCGGCTCGCTGTCGAAGTAGATGATCTCGCGGCCGTCGGCCAGCGACCGACGACTCATCACCGGACTCGGCCGCGCCATCGCATCCCTCCGCTCGATCCACCGGATCTCAGCGGGACACTAACATCGCGGCCGCGACAGGCGGCGGGTGCCGGATCCGGCGCGGCGGATACACCGCGCCGGACCGGCCTCGCTCAGTACTCGCTGCCGAACAACCCGCCCGGCCCGTAGGAGCCGGTCGGCGGCGGCGCCGGCATCATCACCCAGCCGCCGCAGTTGGCCGAGGCGAACGCGACATCGGACGATTTGATCAGCACCCGCACCGGAGTGGTGTGGGTGCGGTCGCTGGCGACGATGGCGGCGTTCGGGTCCGGCGGATCACCGGGTTCGGGAATCTTCCACAGGCGCTCCCAGGAACAGTCGTGCGCCGGGTCCGCCGGCCCCGCGGACTGATAGATGCCGGGCGCGATATCTACCCCGACCCGGTACATCCCGTCTCCGGGAATGTTCGTCGCCGGATCGGCGGCAGCGGTGCCGGATCCGAGCATCGTCACCGTGGACGCGACGGCCCCGGCGATCACAAACGTGCGTCCACGCACGGCGGTCCTCCTCGATCTCGCAGACGGCCGTCGACTATCGGGCGGCCGGAGAAGATCCCCGCATCTTCCGGGGCCTTGGTCTATCAGAATTGCGATAGGCGCGGACCGGATCGGAGAAATATCTGGAGATTCGACAACGCGTCCGCTGGCCGGTGGGCAGACGGCCGCGAAATGCCGTCGCTGAACGTCCCCGCGGGATCCCCTCGTGCCCACGGGGACGGCACCGGCGTGCGATTCGACCGCCGAGGTGCGAGATGGGAACGTACTGCAGCGCCGGCGACCCGTGCAACACAGCGGTATTTCAGAATTAAATTACTCTGGCGAATCATCCGGGGTCAGCATTTCGGCATTTTCGGCCGCGGGCCTGGATATCGGCGGATCGTGCGGATTCGCCCGGCCGCAGCGACATTCGGGCAATGATGTGCATTCCCTCGAATTTCGCCTCGATGTGGTCAGCGACACAAACCTGCCGGTTGTTCCGTGCGTTCGGCAAGTGCGGCCACGATGAGATAGCTCTGAGATGTCCGTTTCTCCTGCTGGCTACCGCCGAATCGGCCGCGCGACCGGTGTGTCTGCGAAAATAACGTGCCACTGCGGCTCTAATGGGGGTAACGGTTCGGTAACTGAGCTTGCGTAGTTGATGCTGGCGTTGCAACAGTGAACCACTGGGTTTGATGTTACTAGTGGGAAGGGAGGGGTGTGCCCGCCTCCGGGTGCGCCGTCCGAACATGAACCATCCACACATCATCAAGACCGGAGTCAGGCTCGCCGTCGCCGCGGTCACCACGGCCGGTGTGCTGGCGCCCGTCGCCGCTCTCGCCGCGCCGGCCGCGCCCGCAGATCCCGATATGTCGACCAAATTGGTGGGTAAGACGGTATTTCTGGACCCGGGCCATCAGGGCAGCAACCACAACGAAGACCTCAATCGTCAAGTGAACAACGGCCGTGGTGGCACCAAGGAGTGCCAGACCACGGGGATGACCACCCGCAACGGCGTGCCCGAGCACACCATCAACTGGAATGTGGCACAGCTGGTCCGGCAGTCGCTCGAGGCGCTCGGCGCGCACGTCGTGATGAGCCGCCAAGACGACACCGGCTGGGGCGGATGTGTCGACGAACGCGCCGCGGCGGCCAACAGCTCCGGCGCCGCGGTGGCCGTCAGCATCCACGCCGACGGCGCACCGGAACAGGATCACGGATTCCATCTGATCGTGCCGCAGCTGCCGGTCCCCGATGCCAAGGCGAACGAAGCGCAGTCGGGCCCCGGTCAGGTCGCCACGAATGCCATGCGTGACGCGTACAAAAAGGCCGGGTTCACGCCCGCTGATTACGCGGGCGCGGTCGACGGTCTGCAAACCCGGTCCGATATCGCGGGCCCGGCGCTGACCGAGGTGCCCGACGTCTTCATCGAAATGGGCAACGGCGCGAATGTCGACGACGCGAAAAAGCTCGAATCGCCCGAGGGACAGCTCGAGCATGCCATCGCGATCACGACCGGGCTGGTGAGTTATCTGATCGGAGTGGCTCCGGGTGGTGCCTCGCCGGCCGCGTCGCCCGCCGACAGTCCCGCGAACGCGCCGCAGTCGGCGCCGGGGCAGGACAATTCCGCGTCGCAGACCGGTACGTCACAGAGCACCACGTCGCCGAGTGCCACCCCGCAAAGTCCGGCACCGCAGAATGCCGCGCCGGAGAGCGCGTCTCCGCAGGGATCGGCGACACCGAATTCCGGCGCCCAGAATTCGGGGACCCAGAATTCGGGGACCCAGAATCCGGCAGCACCGCAACAGAATTCGGCAACGGACGCATTGCGTGGCGGGCCGAACTCGACGCCCGCCACCACGCAGTCCGCGCCGACGTCCACCGCGCCGTCGGCTCCGGCCACGACGCAACCGGGCTCGAATCCGGCCGGCACCTATCGCACGGCGCCGGGAACCTATTCGAACACCGATCCGGGCACGTCCGGGGTCTCACCGCAGACTTCGACCGCACCCGGAACCAGCGGCACCCAGAAACCGCAATCCGGTTCCGGTGCAGGTAATCTCGCCACCACCGCCATGCAGCTGCTGCTGCCGCTGGCGAAATCGCTCGGCTTGGGCAACGGTGCGCTCGATTCCGAACTGGTGAATCTGGCCTACACCCTGGTCTCCACCCTCCTGGGGCAGAGTAAGTAATCGGCCCCGTTCGTGCCCGCCCCTCCGCACGAAGGGGCGGGCACGTCCTCGTCCGGGCGTGGGTAAGCTCGGCCGAATGGATCGGCGCATACCTGTTCTGGTGGTCGCGGGATTTCTGGGAGCCGGTAAGACCACGCTGCTGAACCATCTGCTGCGGCGACGCGAGGCCCGGATCGGCGTCGTGGTCAACGATTTCGGTGCGGTGAATATCGACGCCATGCTGGTCGCGGGCCAGGTGGACGCCATGGTCTCGCTGGGCAACGGCTGTGTGTGCTGTGCGGTGGACGTGACCGAACTCGACGAGATGTTCGTCCGGCTCGCCGAGCCGCGCCACGGCATCGATGTGATCGTGGTGGAGGCCAGCGGCCTCGCCGAACCTCGCAACCTGATCCGTATGGTCATCGGCAGCGACAATCCGCGCATTCGTTACGGCGGATTGATCGAGGTCGTGGACGCCGAGCATTTCGACGACAGCCGCGCCCGCCATCCCGGACTGACCACGCATCTGCGCCTGGCCGACCTGATCGTGCTGAACAAGGCCGACCGGGTGCCGGCCGCGCGGCTGGACGACCTGCGCGCCGAGATCGAGGGAATCGCCGCGGGGGTGCCGGTCTATGCCACCGCGCACGGCCGCATCGATCCGCCGCTGCTGTTCGACGTTCCCGAACGCGGCGAATCGACGGTCGCGCGGCAGTTGTCGTTCGACGAACTGCTCGACGATCACGACCACGACGCGCCCGGACACCGCCATCTGCACGACGGCTACGACAGCGTATCGTTCACCACCGCAACCGATCTCGATCCGCGTCGCCTGGTCGGATTCCTGGAGGATCCGCCGTCGGGCCTGTTCCGCGCCAAGGGCGCCACCGCGTTCGGCGTACGCGGTGAGAACCGGAAGTTCCTGCTGCACATGGTCGGCCGGCATGTGGTCTTCGAGCCGGCCACGTGGTCGCGCGGTGAGACCCGCGAAACTCGGCTGGTACTCATCGGATCCGGTCTGGACGCGGACTCCGCCGCAACCCGGCTGCACGCCACCGCTCACACCGGACCCGAACCGCTGGACGAGCAGGCATTGCTGCCGGTGTGGCGGTACGTGCCGAGGGACGACTCGGATCAGAGCGCGTGAATCTCCGGTGCCATCTCGATGAGCCGTCGCAGGCGCGGCGGCGTCCACGGCCCGTCCGGTCCGAGAATCGCGTGGTCTATGCCCGTGGCGGCCAGGGTCTTCAAGTGGTCCAGCACCGGTCCGGGACCCGAATCGATATCCAGGGCCGTGGTGACGGTCTTCTCGATCGTGGAATAGTCGCGGCCGATCTCGTCGCACTGGCGCCGCAGCACCGCGAGTTTGTGCGCGAGGTTGTCGGCGTAGCCGCTGCCGGGAAGGTCGAACAGATTGCAGGCGTCGGCATATCGGGCCACCAGCGGCAGGGTTTTGCGTTCGCCACTGCCGCCGATCAGGATCGGCGGATGCGGGCGCCGGATCGAATTCGGTGAATTGAGCGGCCGCGCCAACTCGTAATGCTTTCCCCGATAGGGCGTCTCGTCCTCGCTCCACATGCGGTGTGCGATCTGCAGCAATTCCTCCAGTTGTTCGAAGCGCCGGGGCAGTCGCGGGAACGGAATACCCAGGCCCTCGGCCTCGAATGTGGTGCTCGGGCCCATCGGTTCCGGATCGAAGGGCGCGCCGGCGCCGACGCCGAAGATCAGGCGGCCGCCGCTGAGGACGTCGAGGGTGGTCGCGGATTTGATCAGCACGCCGGGATGGCGATACGGCACCGCCGTGACCAGCGTGCCGAGCCGGATACGGTCGGTGATGCCGGCGAGAAATCCCAGCGCGGCGTAGGCCTCGAGCATCGGCGACTCCGGCGGATGTCCGCTGATGCCGATCTGGAAGAAGTGGTCCATCACCCAGAGGCTGTCGATACCCGATGCGTCGGCTGTTTGCGCGAGTTCCGTGACCGCCGAACCGATTTCGCCGTTCGGGACGGGCCAGGAGAAGTCGGTGAGTGCGATGCCGATTTTCACGTAGATCTCCCGTTCGAAGTTGTTAGCCGGACAATGACTATAACGTGAGTCGGCTAACGAATACAATACCTCTACGCTGAACACACCATGACCGACGACGACTTCCAGACCGCGTTCTGGTCCACCAAACACGCCCTCGCGGTGGCGGCGGCGGCCGCCTACGCCCGGCACGGCGTGTACGAGGGCCAGCAGTTCATCTTGCGCCAGCTCTGGCAGGAGGACGGTCTGACGCCCGGTCAGGTGGCCAAACGGCTCGGCCTGGCAACGCCCACCGTCACCCGGGCGACCACCCGGATGGAAGCGGCCGGACTGGTCCGGCGTGAACCGCATCCGACCGACCGCCGACTGGTCCGCCTGCACCTGACCGCACGCGGGCGGGATCTGGAGCACGAGATCGAAGCCGAGAGCGCGCGACTGACCGAACGGGCGCTGACGTCGTTCAGCGCGGCCGAACGCGCCGCACTCTTCCGGGCGCTGCGCCGCATCGAGGCGAATCTCACCGAGTCCACACCGGCGGCCGAGGCGAATCCCGGCACCGAACCACGCTGACGTCGTGGCCTAGCCGCAGGCGTTGACCCACTCGGACATGCCGTCGGCGAACAGCTGGCGCTTCCAGATCGGGACCTCGTGCTTGATGCGGTCCACCAATTCCGCGCAGGTCTGGAAGGCCTCGCGGCGGTGCGGAGCGGCGACGGCCACCGTGATCGCCAGATCGCCGACCGTCAGCTCGCCCACCCGGTGAACCGCGGCGACCGGTAGGCCGGCAGACTTCCCGACCTCGGCGCACACCCGGGTCAAGAACTTCTCCGCCTCGGGGTGAGCCGAATACTCCAGGGCCGAAACCGCCTGTCCGCCATCGTGATTGCGAACCTTACCGGTGAAGACGACGACCGCGCCGTATTCGGGGCCGGTGACCGCGCGCTCGACCTCCTCGGGCTGCAGCGGCTGATCGCTGATGCGGGTGAGCGGCGTGTACTCACTCATGGCGGCCTCCTCCGGCGACCTGGGCCAGCAGATGATCCAGCAACGGTTGCAGGACCGCGATTCCGTCGCGGACCCCGCCCGGCGAACCGGGCAGATTCACGACCACCGTAGTGCCGGACAGGCCCGCGACGCCACGGCTCAAGGCCGCCAACGGAAACGCGGCCGTACCGCGCTGGCGGATCGACTCGGCGACGCCCGGCAATTCACGATCCAGCACCGCCAGCGTCGCCTCCGGAGTGGCATCGGAGGGCGAGGCACCGGTGCCGCCGGTGGTGATCACCAGTCCCGGCGTGCCGTCGAGCGCGTCGCGCAGACCGGCCGCGATATCGGCATCGGCGTAGACCAGCGGTCCGCGCACCGAAAAGCCCAGTCCGGCAAGCCAGTCCGCCAGCACCGGACCGGTCTTGTCGACCCGGGTACCGGCCGCGACGCCGGTCGAGGCCACGACCACGACCGCCGTCCGGGAGCCCTCGCCGGCGTGCGTCGCGTGGTGTACCGCATCGCTGTGGCGCCGGCCGGCGGGAGAGTGTCCGGTCGCGGGCGCCTCGGCCGACAGCGCGACATCGTCGGACGATGCGATATCGGGCCGCTCCCAATGGCCGCGCTTACCACCGTCTTTCGTCAACAGGCGCACACCGTCCAGGACGGCCGCCGGATCCACCGCCTTCACCATGTCGTGCAGCGTGAGGCCGGCGATCGCGACCGCGGTGAGCGCCTCCATCTCGACGCCGGTGGGGCCCTTCGTCTTCGCTCGCGCCTCGATGGTGATGGCGTCCTCGTCGAAACCGAAGCGCACATCCACCGAGGACAGCGCCAGCTGATGGCACAGCGGAATCAGCTCCGAGGTCTTCTTCGCCCCCGAGATACCGGCGATGCGAGCCGTCGACAGCACATCGGCTTTCGGCAGGTCGTCCGCGCGCACCAGCGCCACCACCTCGGGCGTCGTCCGCAGCAGGCCGGCCGCCACCGCCACCCGTGTCGTCTCGGCCTTGGCGCTCACATCGACCATGCGCGCCCGGCCTTCGGCGTCGACGTGCGACAAGGTGCCGGGCTCGTCTTTCCGGACAGCGTCGTCTTTCGGTACGCCGGATTCGGCATGGGACAGTTCGTTCACAGTTCGCGCACCCTCACCAGCGAACCGGCCGCCACCGTCGTGACGTCGGCCGGAATTTCGATCAGAACATCGGCCTGCGCCATCGCCGCCACGAGATGCGACCCGGGTCCCGACACCGAACGGACTCCCGCACCTTCGCGCCGGCCCCGCAGGAACTGCCGCCGGCCCGCCGGGGAACGCACCGGATCCAACAGCGCCACCTCGTAACTCGGCACCGGAGCCAACCCGGTCAGCTGCCGCAGGATCGGCCGGGCGAACACCTCGAACGACACCATCGTGCTCACCGGATTACCCGGGAAGCTCAAAACCGGAACCCCGTCGACCACACTGATGCCCTGCGGGCCGCCGGGCTGCACGGCCACCGAACCGAACTCGCCGCCGACCTCGGCCAGCACCTCCTTGACCACTTCGAAATCGCCCTGCGACACCCCACCCGAAGTGAACACCACATCCGCGGCCGCCGTCGCGATCGACAACTTGCGGCGGAACTCGCCCGGATCGTCGCGGCTGTGCGAGACATCCACCACATCGATCCCGTTGGCGCCCAACGCAGCAGCCAGCGCGATCCCGTTCGAGTTGTAGATCTGCCCCGGGCGCAACGCGACACCGGCCGACACCAGCTCGTCGCCCGTCGTCAGAACCGCCGCCCGGATCCGCCGCGCCACCGCCACCGAGCTGATGCCCACCGCCGCCAGAGCCGCGATCCGATGCGGCGACAACAACGACCCGGCCGCCACCAGCAGCTCACCGCGCCGAATGTCGGTTCCCGCCTCCCGCACGAAATCGCCTGCGTTGCGGCCGCGTTCGATCGACACGCCGCCGTCGACGGCCCGGGTGTCCTCCACCGGCACCACACAATCGGCGCCCGGCGGGATCGGCGCGCCCGTCATCACCTTGACCGCCGTCCCGTCCGGCAACCGCTCCGGGCCACCCTGACCGGCGGCCACCACACCGGCCACCAGCAGCGTCACGGGCGTCACCGCGACCGACTCCGCCCGGACCGCGTATCCGTCCATCCCCGAATTGCGGAACACCGGCAGATCCAGCGGCGACCGCACATCCTCGGCCAGCATCCGGCCCCGCACCCCGTGCAAGGCCAACTGCTCCACCTGCCGCACTGCCAGCGGTCGCAGCAGCTGTTCGATCCGCTCCCGATGATCCTCGACGGACCGAGCCACAGTCTTGGCAGGCTGACTCATAGACGTCAGCCTAGCTGTGTTATTGGCCTTCGCTTCGCTGCGGCGGGGTCTCGGCCCTCTGGGCCTCGATTTTTCACTCCTCCGCTCAGTCGCTGCGCTCCCTCGCTCCGTCGCTGCAAAATCGAGGCGGGCCGAGACCTTTGGAGTTCACCGTCGCGGGGGGGTGTCCCTATCTCCGCTGTCAAGCGATCCGGCCGGGATTTCTCTGATTTCGAGGCAGTGGAGGGCCATCGA
>NZ_LZML01000143.1:0-558 GCF_001665695.1 Nocardia sp. 852002-51101_SCH5132738
CGGGCTGTTGCGAAATGGGTGGTGGCGGCGTGTAGCGCCGTGGCCCTTTCATTTGGTTGGTTGTGCTGACAGGTGTGGGCTGGTGGGTGAGGATGTGTTGGTGGCCAAGGGTTTTCGTCCGGTGGATCGTGATCAGCAGTTTCTGCTGGCTCCGGATATGCGGGAGTGGTTGCCTGCGGGTGATCCGGTGTGGCTGGTGATCGCGGTGGTCGATCGGTTGGACACGAGCGTGTTGCGGGCCGGGCGGAAGATCGGCGGGGTCGGGCGGGCCGGCTACGACCCGGACATGTTGTTGACGCTGCTGGTGTGGGCGTGGGCGCAGGGGCAGCGGTCCTCACGGGTGATCGAGCGGTTGTGTTCGCGTGATGTCGCGTTTCGTGTGATTTGTGCTGGTGATGTGCCGGATCATTCGACAATTTCCCGGTTCCGTGCCGAGGCCGCCGAGGCGGTGGAGGATTTGTTCGCTCAGGTGCTGAGGTTGTGTGCCGGGTGGGGTATGGGTGAGCTCGGTGTGGTGGCGCTGGATGGAGTGAAGATCGCGTCGAACGCCTCGATCAG
>NZ_LZML01000144.1:0-38341 GCF_001665695.1 Nocardia sp. 852002-51101_SCH5132738
GTCACCATCGCCGTGATGACTCGACCGAAGGGGGTGTCCACCATGATCGTGAGATTACAGGCGAGCACCTCACCGCCCGTGCGGAAGGCCCGTGCCCATGCGAAGTGCGTCGTCGGGGTGGTTCCACGGGCGTCGCCGCGTTCCTCGCGAAATCTCTCGTCCGCGTCGTGGTATAGGTGCCGGGGCACAGGATGTTTCGGGTCACTTGGTTCGGTGGGCGTGTCGCGCGGCGGCGATTAGGGTGGCAATGAGCGGAAGCGCATGCTCGGCGCCATCTGGGCCTGGAGCAGCACCGGATTGATACCTCATGCTGCTGGAACCGATCACCCGGCGACACCGTCCTATAGGTTGTACGCGTTGAGCATGAGGCTCGAACAGGGGGAACGACTTGGCAGATCGGGTGGACGCAGATCCCGCTGCGATGCATGCGACTGCGGACTGGTTGCAGGGGATCGCGGATGAGCTTGCCGATGTCGTGGACGCTCATATGCGTGCGGTGTGGGCCTTTCTCGGTGGTGATTGGCAAGGTCCTGGTCCGAGTGGGAAGAGGGCGCGCGCGGGGTTATCGGTTCTTTCATCGCTGACGTGGGCGCTTTGCGCAGTGCGGCAAGCGTGCTCGCCACCACGGATTCCGGCTCGGCGGGTTCGATCAGCCGCGCCGGCGTCACCGACAACCCCGGGCGGCAGTAGTGCCGGCGAATTACCGGGTGGATCTCGATGGCATGCAACGGCTGATCGACGCCACCGCGAAGCTCGAGTCTGCCCTCGAGTCGAAGGCCGATGAGATCGCCCGGCGCATCGACGAGTTGCACGTCGAGTGGACCGGTGATGCGGCGAAGGCGCACAGAGAGGCGCACGACGCACGGATCGCGGCGGCTGCCGAAATGCAAGGCGCACTCAACGCCTTACGGCTGAAACTGGCTGCCGCGCGCACGGCCTATCACGGTGTCGGGCCGACCAATATCGGAATGTGGCCACAATGAGCCCGCCGACGGTGCCGATCATCGTCTGCCGCGGCGATGAATATCATTCGGCTGCTGAAGTTTTCGGCCAGATGGCCACCGACACTCAGACCACCCACGGTGGCCTGATGACGGTCCTGTCCACGTACGCTGGGATGGCCGGTGACGATAGCGTCGGAGCACAGTGGGCGGCGTCCTACGATCAGGCCGCACAACTCGCCATTTCGACGTCCGCGAAGTTGGCGACGGCTTGTGGTCAGACACGGGATCTGATCGCGGTCGGTGCCTACAACCACGAGGTGGCCGAAGTCGCCGCGGACCATCGCGATCTGCCGCCGCCGTCGCCGCCGCAACTTCTGCCTGACCCATGCCTCGCCGAAACGGTGCCGTCCGCTGCGGGGAGCGGCATTCCCGAGCCGTTCGGGTGGTCATTCATCAAGGATCTCGTCGGTTGGACGTGGCCGAACGGGCATCAGGATCAGCTGAATTCAGCGCAAGCGGCGTGGCATACGGCGTCGGCTGATTTTCGCACCGTTGCGGGAGAGGAACAGCAAGCGGTCGACCTGCTGAGTAATCAGCAGTCGCCCGAGATCGAAATTTCCATTCAAACGTGCAACGACCGTAGGGACGATTTCAACGCTCTCGCCGATGCGTGCCAGACCATCGGCGATGCGTGCGGAAATTTCGTCAACTATCTTGATGAGGCCCATCACAAGATCCTCGACGAACTCGAGGAATTCGCGATCGAAACTACAGCCTGGGAGGTGGGTTTCGCGATTTTCGCGCCGATCACCGGATCATTGTCCGAGTGGGTCGGAAACTCGGCTCTCGCCGGGCGGGTAGCGGTGAAGGCTCGCCGCATCGCCATGATCATCGCTGATCTTGCCGGGAAGGTGGCGAAGATCGTCACCGACGCAGTCGTCCCGCTCATCGAGCGGATGAAGCCGCTACTCGAGCGCATTCGCAAATGGGTTGACGAAGCTGAGATCAGAGTCTCCAGCGGCGGTGGCCCTCCCGGCCTGAATTGGGAGAAGGTCAGTGGGATTGTGCGCGACGCAAGGAAAGGAAAGGGCAACTTCGGCGTCGGCGAGGGGACGGTTCAGGAGGCAGAGGCGGCCGGTCGAGCATGGGTTGGACCGAATGCTACGGTCGCATCGGATGGCAAGACGCTGGTTAGCGAGGACGGTCTGCGCCAGTTCAGGCCTCCGAGCTACAAACCGAATCTTGGTCGCTATCAATGTAATTTCGAACAGAGGAATGTGCCGAATGGGCGATGGCAAGGCAATGGGCACCTCGACATCACGGACTTGCCGTGAAGGCTGAGCTGAAGCGTTTGCACAGTCCGGACGCGGATTTGGCCAGTGGGAATCTGCCTGAAGACTCGTTGTTCGTGCAGTTGATGATCGGCCCCCTGGGTGCTCCGGGTGAGGAATCGTTCGACGTCATCGTCTGCACCCCGCAATCGCGAGATGGTGTGATGGATCCGGCTGATCCGGAGTCGGGAAAATACCTCCTTGTTCTCGACCGCATCGACGTTGATCTGCTCGAGCGATATGTCCAAGATTTCCTGCGAGACCTCGATCGACCCACATGGCAGGAGCTTGCCCGAGAGATAGGGAAACTTGGCAGGTGGGAGTTCGAGGACTACCAGCCATAGGCGGAGGAACCGACGTGGCGGAGTACGCCTACCTGGTCTGCAGGGCGAACGAGACAATGTTTGCCTTGGGCAAGGCGGTCAAGAAGCCGAACGGCGATGTCGACTACTTTCATCGCGTCGACCCGACCGTGCCCAGCAACTCCGGCAACACTTTGCTTTCGAAGGCGCTGTGGAAGTTCGTCGCTGAATACGGGCCCCGCGGATTGGTTGTCGTGAGCGAATACGATGATGACTTCGAAGCCATAGCCGAATACCGGGAAGTCGGTGGCGATGAAATCGGCGACATCAGCTTGGAGCAATATGTCGCGGGTTGGCCGGGGTGACATGACTGACTTTCAGGCGTGGGAACAACAACTGCAGCAGAGCCTCGAGCAGGTCCGTCGAAACGGTCAGCAGCTGGCCGAGGCTGCAGCTGCAATCCGGGGTCGTGGTGAGACCCAGGGCGTCCTCGTCGAATTGGATGCGCATGGTGACATCACCTCGTTGCAGATCGCACCGGGTGCGATGCGCTGGAGTAGTGCTCAGCTGACCAGCGCTCTGCTCGACTGCCACCGCAAGGCGCGCGCCGAGGTCAAGGTGAAGGTCGACCGGCTCATCGCCGCTGCCGATCCGCGTATCAGGGAGCAGATCGAGCAGGTTCATCCTGTCGCGGCCGGGCCTGACGCCGAGCGATCGACCATGACCGATGAAGAAATGCGTGCGGCTGACGACGCGTACTTCGAACGGCGGAACCGTTATGGCGGCTGGACCGGTGGATAGCGTTGAATGGTCGTGATTCTCACGGTGGAAGGGCATCGCTGCCGCACCTGATACTTCGACCAGAGATCCAGTGCCACCCCACTTGGGTCTTTCGAGATGGTCTGCACGACAACGTGTCCCCGCGATCATTGGGTCTGTCGCACGATCTGGTACATGCCCTCGATGGGTGGGCGGCGCACTGGGACGCCATCTACGATCTCGTCGACGATCCTGCCGATCCGACGTTCGACTCACCGACTGACGAGGTTCAATTCTGGGAGATGGGTCGGTGCCTTGCCGGGCGCCTTCGGTCGGAATTGGGTGCGGGGTGGGAAGTTCGGCTCGACTTCGAGGGCCAGTGACCTGCATCGCGGACTTGTGCCCGGCGGCGTGGAGCGCTATTCGCTCAAGTACCGTTCGACTTCGGCCAGGGAGGCGGATTCGAATAGGCGCTCGCCGTCGTCGATGTCGACCAGAACCCATCGGGTGATCTGTTTCGGTTCGGCGATGAGTTGATAGCCGGCGCGGCGGGCGCGCGCCATCAGGAAGTGCAGACGCGCGGTCTCCGGGGTGATGTGGCGGTGGTCGATCATCGCGGCTGCCGGCTATCGGTGTGGGGCCGCCACTCGCGCAGGGCGTCGGCGAATCGTGTCAATGCGGTGATGTCCGGGGTGGGTGGCTGAAGCAATCGATAACTGGGGCATGTGATCTGAGTGCGGCCGGGTTCACGCCGTGGCAGTTGATCGAGCACGTATTCCTCCGCGGTTTCGGTCAGTAGCCCATGTGCGGCCGGTCGGCCGGGACCATGCGCTGTGCGGTGACGAGGTGGGCTTTGGCTTGCTGCTTGATCGGGCAGACGTCGATGGGGCAGTCGATGTGGCGCTGCATCACCGCATGGGCGAACGTGATGGTCATGGCCGGTACGCGGTGGTGATCGGTGACGGGTAACCCGAATGGTTCCGGTGCCGTCAACGGACCGGCGTGGGAGTCGGGGGTTCGTGTCGGCTTGTCCGAGTTCGTCAAAGCGCTTGTCCCTTCACGATCGGGATCGAGCGGTGGTCACTGTGAGGCTTCGATGTACTGTGCTGCGAGCCGGAACCGGGGACAGCCGTGCTTGGCGTGATCGGCCATCACGTGGATGGCGTGTGCTCGTCCGCGGATGGGTTCGGTGCTCTTGCAGCCCGCCGGTGAGTCGAGGTGGCGAAGGCCGACGGCGACGCGTTCGAGTAGGTCGCGGTTGCGGGTGTGCCAGAGTCGCAGGGTGGCGGCCATCGACCGGTTGTGCGTGCGCCTGATTGGGAGTCTCGGTAGTTCCTGACGCATGGGGTCGTCGTCCGGGGCGATACTGGTGCGGGTCGGCTCCACGCCGATCGGCTTGCGGGCACTGGTTTCGGCTGCGTGTACGGGCATAGCGGTCGGCTCCGGGTTCTGTCGGGGCGAAAGTCGAGCATGCGCCTCTGCGGTGTGCGGTAATGATTGGTTCCAGCATTGCCGCGTTGCCGCGCTCGAAGGACGCACCGAACCCGTACTGAGCCCGTACCCTGGCGGTACTACAGCGGAGGGGAGAACGCCGAGAGATGACGATCGTCAAGTGGACCGGGCTTGAGGTCGCGGCGCTGCGTACAGCGTTGCGGGACACGCAGATCCAGTTCGCCGACCGTATCGGGTGTTCTCTGGAAGCGGTCGGAAAATGGGAACGTCGAGGTGCCGACATCACCTTGGGCGCGAAGTACGCCGAGTGCATGGACACCACTCACCGAAGGCTCGATGATGAGCAGGGAGCGCGCTTTGAGCAGCTGATAGCAGAGGGACAGTCCGCGTGCCCGACAAGGCATTCCGGAGTTGACCGTAGTTCTCGAGTCGATACGCCAACCGCTTCGGTCACGTCGGACTTCCGCTCCCAAAACGGAAGGTCGTTCGCCGTTGCTGACGTCGTTACTGGCGGTCACGTTGACGCGGGACCGGAGATCCATTTGGACGATGGAGGTGATCCTACGAACCGTCGAGAAGCGCTGCATATGCTGGGCTTTTCCGCGATGGCTGGCGGTGTCGGTCTCGCTGGCATAGTGAACAATGTCGCGCGGGAGTCCGCGGAGTTGGTGAGCACAATCGAGCGTCCGCCGGTCGATCCGGATTCGCTTCACGATGCTGCTACGGACCTGTACCGGCTGGCGTCGGATTATGCGGTCGATCCGGATGTGTCCCAGATCTTCGCTCGGCTTACTGTTTTGCGTGATCAGATTGCGGCAGCGATCTACCGAACCGGCCGGGTCGCCGATCTTCGTGATCTGTACGTTCTGTTTTCCGCTACTTGCGTGCTGCTGGCCTCGGTTTCTCACGATCTCGCTGAGCCGCAAGCCGCGATGACGCAGACGAGGGCCGCGAGCCGGTTCGCCGAGCTCGCCGGCCATCGCTCACTACTGTCATGGGTGTACTGCACTCGGGCGATGATTACCTCCTGGTGGGATCGGCCCGAGCAGGTCTTGCGCGAGATCGATAGGGCTGGTGCTAAGCACGGTGTCGTTGGCGTGCGTCTGGGCGGTCTTGAGGCACGCGCCCACGCGCAGTGCGGCAACCGAGAATCCGCGTTGGGTGCGTTGCATGCTGCTCGGACTCAGCGGGAACGTCAGTCCCGCACGGACGAGTTGGCCGAGATCGGTCCGATTTTCACCTTCTCGTCGGCGCGCCAACACTATTACGACGCAACGACATTCGCCGGTCTGGGCGACTGGCTGGATGCCGAGCGAGAAGCGGAAGCGGTGATCCGGTGCTACGGACCGAATGCGAATTCGTCCTGGCCGGTCACCCTGACGTTGGCCCAGGCGAATTTGGCTCGGGCGCGGCTGCATCTCGAAGGCCCGCGTGCAGCCCTCGATACTCTGCTGCCCGCCCTGAAAGTCCCGGCGGTTCAGCACCTGCCCCAATTTCACTCCGCACTCCGATTGATTCACAGCGACCTGGTGGCTCACCCGTCGGCCGCAGGGACCGACGGCCGAACAATGCAGGAAGCCATCCGATCGTTCGCGATGGATACGACGATGACGAAGGTGGAGCATGGCCGGCTCGGTTGATGTGGCGCACCGGCTACTCGCGCCGCGCATCGCCTACCTGATCGGCACTAAGGACGAGAACGGCACTGCCAACCTGATACCAGTGTCCAACCTGACTTCAGTGTCCACGAAGCCGCAGCAGGTGGCGATAGCGGTGCTCAAACAGTGGAAGACGTACGAGAATCTGCTGACCGCCGACGGATTCACGGTGACAGTGCCGACCATCGAGCAGTTGGACTCGGTGTGGAAACTGGGCGCGCGCTATTCGAACTTCCCGGCGGCTGATCCAACCGAAAAGCTGGCGTCGTGTGGCCTCGAACTAGATCATGATGCCTCGCCTTACGGCCCGATCGCGCCCTCCGGGATCGGCTCGCTGAGTTGCCGGGTAGTGGCTCGGATCGATCTGAACGGTGACCACGGCATCACGGTGGGTGAGGTGGAGCAGGTGCGGTTTAATCGGGAATACCTCACGGCGGACGGCAAACCGAAGACCGCGACGCACCCGCTAATGCAGCAGACGGGGAATCTGTTCATGACTTCTGCGGAGGCGGCCGTGGCGGTCGAATATTATTGATGGCCTTCCTGCCGGCTATCGTCAGCGCTGCCCGGGACCGGCGAGGCCAACTGAAGCCGGCCGAACCCCGGACGCAAACACTGGGTGGTCGCATCACCGGGGTCCGGCCAACCAAATCACGCCAGTGGCTTGCCGGTGGTCATTCGACGATGCACTGCAGGTAGATCGCGTACCAGGGCGAAGTCCGGAATCGCTACAGCGTGCTCACCCGGGCGAGTCGCCAGGCGGAGCGAATTTTCTGCGTAGTTCTCGTCGAGCAGCGCGGGGTACACGCCAGCGACGATCTTCGAATTGATCTTGGACACCGAAAGTGGCCGTGTTGCAGCACTGTTGGGATCAACGGACCACCCTTCCAACTCGAAATAACGCTTCAGGGGAGCGAGTAGTTTCTCCTGCTGTTTCGGCGCCGGAAGCGCCGGAATCCTCCCATCGATCGCGTAGTCGAAGAGGAGTAGCGCGAGGTGCCGGTCGAGGCGGCCGTGCACGAATCGATTCCGGTAGTGGCGGAGGCACCGAGTGCAAGATCGGGCGCATTTGGCGGGACAATCGGCGAGCAAGGATCTCACCTGCCGGATGACTTTGTCAATTTCGCGGCCGGCGTCGGCGGAGTATCCGGCACCTCCCGATGCGGTGTCATAGAGGAATATTTCAGAAAGTCGTGTGCCCCTTTCAGGAGAAACTCGGTGTGAGTAACCCGCGCTGATCTCGTTGGGATCAATGTCGAGATGGATAGTCGACCCCAAAGCAAAGGCTTCTGCGAGGGTGAGAAGGGCGTCGTTGACCCACGGAAGAGTTGGTTCTAGGGAAATGGGTGGATTTGCAACAATTTCTAAGAGCAGCGCGTCGGTTCTAAATCGATGAGAAAGGAATATCTGCTTCCTGATCCGCCCACCGCAGGTCTGGCCCACACCGTGATTTATCGGTGTCAAGAATGGAACTGCGTGCTTGCCTATTGACGGAATAGTCGCGTCCGGCCACGCTGCGCCACACACCTCGCATACGCCGAACCCGCTGTCGCCATCGCCGCGATTCACCACAATTAATTCGATATCACGCTCGAAGCATGTGCGAAAATTCTCACCGAAGCCTACCCGCCATTGGAGATTCGAACGATCCACGAACTCTGGCAT
Organism: Nocardia sp. 852002-51101_SCH5132738; assembly: GCF_001665695.1. Lineage (NCBI taxonomy): Bacteria > Bacillati > Actinomycetota > Actinomycetes > Mycobacteriales > Nocardiaceae > Nocardia > Nocardia sp. 852002-51101_SCH5132738. The sequence goes on from NZ_LZML01000144.1 coordinate 8,112, forward strand.
CTGTGCATTACCGGCATTTGTGTAAATCTGAATCTCATGACTTTCGTCGACTGAGGACGCGCCCTCAGGGTAGAAGCCGCTAGGTGACAGCAGGTCTCGCGGAATAAGATCTGAACCGCAGACCGGACAGCTGCCAGTCTTATCGGGGTCGGGACGGCTGTCGCCTAGTCGAACATATGGGCAGCGGGTACATCCAATGTACTGATCCAGCGGAGTGGCGAAGTAGGGGACCGCAGGGCGCCAGCGGTACTTTCTGTCTACTGGGGGGAAGTAGATTCCTCCACTGCGGTATGTCCGCTTATTTACGACGATCGTTCGCCCGGGAGCGTATTCGCTCACAGCTTGGATCTTGGCCAATTGCGGGCGTTCCGCGGTGATGATCCGGTTTTTTTCGTCGCGAGTCTCGATGTAGAATGAGCACACGTCAGTCGGAAATGCATATCGCGGTAGGAGACCAACATCGAATAGCACGTCGAGGAGGTTTATCCTCGTGCCGCCCTCCCGGGGAACGATCGACTCTGACTTTCCTACTTTCTCTAGCAACGTTAGGAATTCGAGTGCGGTTTCTACCGTGTAGTCGGCAAGTCTGGTTGATCGGTCAGCGCCAAGTAGATTCTCTGGTAACCAAGCAGTTAGCTGAATGACCGCCGGAGATTCTGGCGAACCAAAGTTGCATTCGGTCCACTTTGTGAGTGCTAGGAATGACAGATCGGAATCTTCATTCTTGAAGAAGTCTAGCGCTGAACCCAGGGCCGACATGACATCGCCGGACGTAACGCTCGGATGGTCTGGATGTATCGTCTCGTGGAAGAATGTCTGCAATATGTATGAGTGAATGTGCCGCCGAGCGAGTTTCTGATTGTCATCTTTGATCCGAAGTGCTGAGACCGGTCCACTGATCATCGTGTGAGGATTTTGAAAATAGTAGCTATCGTGCGGCGCCCCGTCGGCGTAGGTGAGAACCGTCGATACAGCGCTACCTCGTCGACCGGCTCGACCTGCGCGTTGCTGGTAGTTTTCGCGCATCGGCGGCATCGTGCGCAATGCGACAGCGGTAAGTCCCCCGATGTCGATCCCGACCTCCATAGTTGTAGTACAGCTCAGGACGTCGACCGCTGGTTCACCATCACCCAGCTCTACATTCTGGAAGCGTAGTTCGAATCTCTCCGTGGTCGCGAACGGTACTGTCTCATCACGCTGTGAGAGTTGGGCCGTGTGCTCCTCCGCATTGATGTGCATCGGGATTCGCCCGTTGAGTACCTCTAGCAGGGGAGCACGCAGGTGGTTTTTGGGTGTCCATGCGGAGGGGTGATCGTGACTGCACTTCTCAAGATTGACAGATTTGCAGTTGTAGTTGATGCACTTGTCAAGAAGGCCCATCGGAGCGATATGTCCGCAATCTGAGCAGCGCACCCAGGATTCTTTGAGCGCAAGACCGATTCGATATCGGCGTGGATTCAGAATGTCTGCTGACGCACTGTCCGCTTCGGCTGGCAGGGTAAATACGGAGAAAAGCAGCTCACGCATTTTCGCGGTCGGTTGCCCACATCGCTCACTGACCTCACGAAAAAATGTTTTGAAAGCATCTGCACCCCGCACTTCCTGATAGTACGGAAGAGCTTGGCGGCGAAGCGTATTCGGCAGGCGTGGGTCGAAAGCGCCATGCTCGAGCATTTGCAGTGTCCATGCGGAAATAATTTCGTCTAGCGCCGTATCTGTAAGCTGTACGCCTGCATCATGTAACCTATTCGCCAGTAGCTTTTTCGCGTTCGGCAATGGTGACAGCCAAATGGCGTGAGCCATCGTGAGAGATTTCGTGGGATGGCACAGCTGGCGGAATACAGCACTACGAAACATGATTGGAGCGTTCGGTTGCCACTCGAACTCAAATGCCGTCGAAAGGTCGGCGTCGTACGTCTCGGCGTATTGGCTCTTGTCCTTTTTGAGTCGAATCTGGTCGTCCCCGTCGAAGAAGGAAAGGCCATGCTGGTAGCAGACGGCAACGAATCCGGAATAGAGCTGGTTCAGGGCTGGTGGTTTGGTTAATGTTTTTGTGAGTTCGTGAATAGCGAGGACAAGGGTCTCGCGCATCGTCGAATCTTCGACATCACGTGGCAAGTCCCTCGCGAGGCGGGCTGCCTTCTGGCGACCGTCGGAGAAAACGAGTACCTTTCGCCCGCCGTTTGGGTTGTGTGGACTGCGCGGCAGAGTGGCCGCTTGCGTGGTGAACTGGTGTCGGATGAGGTTGGCGAATGCTGATTCGCCTGTCGTGGCAAGACTGGACAATGTCGAGTAGTTCGTATGCTCTGCCGTCTCTAGACACCGCACACACCGAGAAAACTGCTCGGTGGCAGCCTTTTTGCTCGGGTTGGCCCGATACAGCACACGTGCGTCCGCAGTGTTCGTCGGCACAATTCGACCTGTCTTGACGTCCAGGGCGACTGGGGCTACACGACTATAGATCTCGGGGTGCGGGTCTCCGAGGAAAAGTTTCATTTCTTTGAGCGGCTTTTCCTGGAAGATCCGTCCACCTGGTTCATGCCATAGGAAGTTTGTATCTTCTGTTGAGGTGTAGCCGCGGATGTACACTGCACCGCATTGCCTGTGTGAGAGGATCTCGTATACTCGGCTGCCACAATCGCACTGGACTCGAGGACTGTCATAGATCTGTCCAAGAACGCCGTTAACCCGGACTCCTTCAACAGCTGTGCAGCGCTGATCGATACAACCGAACAATGCGGGTGCGGCACGGTACATCATATGGACCCTGGATGGAAGGATTGGTTGATGCTCCCGGCCTGGCTGTGGGCGACGTGCAAATGCCCCGAGCATCAGCAGCCCGTCGATGGCCGTCTCCTTGGTGCCGGCGTCGGCATCGCCGAAGATTCTGCTGGCGAGTTCTCGAAGCTCGATGGCATGACCTGAGCACTGCTCGATGACCATGTTCGCAGGACCGAAATTGGCGAGAGCCTCACCCACGGATTGCCTTGCAACCTGGAGGGTTGCGTTCTTCTCGATTTTCACCAACGAACTGAACTCGCCAAGAGCCGCCTGCACTTCCTCGGCCGACTCCGCAAGAGAGAGCGCAGCGCCGTCGACTGTGGCCAGCATTGCCGCCTCACGTCGAGTAGCTTTCGCGCTTCTAGTTACCTTCTCGATGCTTCCGCGTACAACCGAATACTTTCTGGTCGGAGCCTCAGCCGTTAGTGCACGCGCGAATTCGATTGCTCCAGCGTCGCCATCGTTGGCTTGAAGGCTCGCGCTTGTCAGAATGCAGCGAATCCGGTCGCGAGTGATGCCGAGCCGCGCTCCGAGCCGCCGAATTAGTAGACCCACTTCAGCGCCGGTAGCGCCTCGGTACATGTGAGCTTCATCGAGAACGAGGAGGAGCTGGTTTCGTCCGTCGGACTGCAGCCACTTCCGGGTCTGGTCGAAAATTGGACGTTCGATAGGGCGAAGCAGCATGTATTCCAACATCGAATAGTTCGCGACCAGAATGTCTGGCGCGGTGAGCTGCATTTCGTGACGAGTAAGCAGCTCTCGATCATTGGGTCCCGTTTTGTATTGTTCGGCACCGGTCCTTGCGAACCGGGCGAGGTCCTTGGCCGGCCAGCGGCCACGGTCTTTCAACTCGTCAACGAGCTTGTCTTCTCGTTTTTCGAGCTCCCTGTAGTACTGGATCAGATCTGCGAGCCGGCGTTTATCGCGGTCTGGGGTGCGTGTGTTCGGGTAAGGAGTCCTCCCTGTATACATGCCGAAGTACGGGTGCCTGCCGCCTCGGTCTCGGAAGTACTGCGCGACCCGTTCGTCGCCGAATAGTTTGCGCAGACGAGATGTTTGGTCGCTAACCAATGCGTTCAGCGGATAGAGCAGCAGCGCTCGTACTGCAGGGCGGCTGAAGCTCGGTCGTTCAGCCTCGCATGCAAGCATGCCGAGAATCGAATACAGGAAGGTTTCGGTCTTTCCTGAACCAGTACCTGTCGCGACGATGAGATCAGAAGGTTTGTCGCGATGGAAAAAGAATTCGAGGGCCTCGGTTTGATGTCGATATGGAGGGTGGATGCCGACACTCGGAGTGAATTCGTGCAGTTCGGAAAGTATCTCACGGACCGGCCCCGGGACTTCGAGTTCGTTGAAGTGTGGTCCGTACATGTACGACGGTGTGATCTCGATGTGTGGGGTTTGCGCAATCACACCGGGGCGTTCAAGTAGCTTTCGACGGCGTTCAGTGAGGTTGGCGTCGTCGATTGGGGAGTTGGCTTCTATTGACTGGAGGAAGCTCTCCCGTATCTGATTCGCAACCTGGGTTGCGCCGACATCTCCTTCAGTCATCGCTACTTCCTCGCTAATTGGACGCCCAAGTCATCCATGATCTCTCGTACTTGCTCTCGGTACATCGTAGCCATGAATCTGCGCTCGAATTCCTTCGAGGGCAACCGCTTTGCGAGCGCGGTCAAAGCACGCATTTCTGGAGCCGGGACCGGGTTATGAAGTATGAGTTCTGCACTGTCGCCTGCGGATTCTTTCCAAATCCCTGTGGTGGGATTACCCGTAATCAAGTCGTAGCCATACATCAACCGGCGCGCGTCCTGGCGATCGACTTCATATGTGCCCCCGGCCACTCCATTCTCGACGCTCACGAGGCCGTAGACTCGCCAGTGATTCAAGACCGTTTGCCGGTAAAGATATATGCCTGTCAGGTCACTGATCTGTCGCTGCCAGCGACTGGATTGGAGGCATCCACGCCGCGCGGACTGAGGCAGATAGAACTCCATCGAATCCGTCGTAGTGCCGGCGACGATGTCAATCGACCTATTGAATTGTATTGTCCAGGTCTCGAGGTCGGTTGCAGGGCGGCGGGACCAGAGATGAAATTCTACTGTGGGTAGCCCCAGGAGATTGCCGACGGAACTTGTAGGAGCGTGGCGCGCTGCTCCCGAAAGAGTTATTTGACTTGCTATTTTCTGGTCTAGTATCCGCAATGGAATACCGCTGATGAATAGGTGTGGAGCATCGTTTTCCAGCTCGACGAGTACACCTCTGACGCTTATCCAATAGCCTTTTCCCAGCTCAGCTAGATCACCGATAGACGCTAGGTCTTCGAGCTGTTCTCGGAGTATCTGTCGACGATCGATATCGGAAAGAGCGGGATGGCCGGGAATGAGCCTCCTGTCCACGGATACTACGCGGTCTAGAAGAGTGCTTATGTAGACAGGTGTTTTGGCGTGGGTCGATGCCCACGCCACGGCGCGGAGAATCTCGTAGCGGCGCTCTTCGACTTCGAGGTCTGCTGGCAGTGCCAGGCTCCTCGCCAGCTCCCATTTGGCAGTGATGCCATCTATTGCCTCGAGTCTCAGGTCGCGGGCAGTCATGCCAGGCGCACCCGCAGTCGTTTGGCGAGACTTCGGTAACTCGCAGCCGTTTCATCTTCCAGAGAGAGAGTCCTACCTAGGCCGGCTACGAACTCCTCGTATTCGCCTTCGGCAAGAGAATTTGCCCCAACTGGAAGAAGGATGCATTCGGCGACAGAAAGGTGAATCTGCTCTTCCGTCTGGTGAAATTGCAGTGCGGATGCGAATCGTTGCGCCGCCGTCGTGACGTCCTCCGAGAATGGCCAGAGAGGTTCGACATCGGCCAGCAGGTTACTGAAAACATCGTAGTCTGTCCGCCCGATCGACTCTGGAGATCTAACGTGTGAGAATTCGTTTCCGCCTGCCCATGTGGGAATCCGGGGTATATCAACTGCTATTGCGTATCCCCACAGGTCCGGGCAGATTCGTGCCGAGGTGATGCCGGTCGCCATGGAGCCAGCGAGTCGTAGATTTGGGTGCGGCTGCAGCGAGGCGAATCCGGTATCCTCCCAGTGGCTTTGCAGCCATGGGACGAGATAAGACTCCGTGGGTGCCTGGTTGATACCTTCGAGTACGACCACAACCTCCCCCGTAGCCGCCTCCGAGTTTGCAGCCTCAAGGATTCCATAGTGGCTTCGGAATGCGCCAGGCTTGGCGGAATGCAGCCCGAGGAGGTCTGTCGGGTGCAGGAAGTCATGTGCGACCGGAATGCGGGCGACACGGCCGCTGAACATTAGATTGGCGATCGCTGAGAGCGATGCTGGACCTCCGTTTCCCAACGTAATTGGCAGGAGGCCCGCACTTAAGGCTGCGAAAAGTCGTTGGGCGGCTGGACCCTTTATGCCCGACGTCTTGACTGCTGTATTGAACTGCTTTTTGATCGCATTCTTTTCCGTCAGAATTGATTTGGCAATGGGGCGCAGATTAGGGGACATAGGCGAGGGTGAACTGGACGAGTGTGCCGGCGCACTGTTCTTGGTCAAAGCCTGCGCGATTACCGATGAAGTGAGACGCTCGCGCGCGCCGTTTACGAGTTCCTCTACAGCAACCGCGACATCGCCCCGGAGCTCCTCATTGCGGGTCTTCACCTGTTCCTGTGCGGTGATGAGATCTTGGTGTGCCTGGACAATTCGCTCGTTCAGCTGCTGGAATTCTGATCCTGCGGCATTCAGATCCTTTTCGAGATCGGCCAGTCGTTTCGTTTCCAGCGCGACTCTATTCCTTATCTCATTGAGCTCGTCCTTCTCGGCATTGGCTCTCGCTTCTTCAATTGCCTGGTCCATCAGTGCGGCTACAGTCGGCAGCCCTGTCAATGTATACGCAATCTGCGATGCCAGTTGGTGTTGGGCGTCAGCCTCCTTGCACGCCTGCAAAGCGCGCTGGACGCGCTGACTGTCGAGAGAATCACCGCCCGAAGCATTCCGATCAGTTATCCAATTGCTAATCTTAGTCAGCGTTTGCTTCGTTGCCTGAATATGTGTCTCGTCGAAGTCGAGGTCGGTAAGCGTTGATACTGCGAGTGTGGTCACGTCGTCCAAAATCTCGTTGATCGGACGGCAGTCGATGTAATCGTGAACGGGTAGGTGTTTAATTCGATCGCCAACCAAGTATCCGTCGAAATTGGCCACAACCATACCGTTCGTGCGGCGTATCTCAAGCCTCTCTGGGTGTGGTGCGACAGGCTTTCTCTTGACCAACCGGAGTGGTCCCAGGAGTATGTCTCCCTCGCACAGCAAGAATATCTCTGTAGTATCGTTTGCCCAACGTGGGATAGCTAGCTCATTGATATTTTCGATGACACGATTAGCTGGTCCCTCATCGCGCCTATCGATCACCACATTGGCTGCCCGAACTGATGAAAGTCGAAATATTTTATCTCCCTTGCCGGGTAATTTGGGAGCCTCGGTGAGTTCCGCAATTATAGGCGCATTAGTCTCTACATGTGAATCGTTTTCTATTTTCAGTGGATGGCTCGGCTTGAATGTGGCGGGGTCGGCGTCTTGCCATTCGTTATCGACAAGTGCGAATAATGGTTCCATTCGCTTGTTGGTGCGGCTCCTGACGGTTATCTTGCCGAGGACAACTGTCCCAGTTTCAAGGTTCATCGTTGAATTCTCCAGTACTGATTCGAGTTACGCCGACCCTCCAACACCCAGTAGGGCCTCGGTGTCCTATCGTCGGCTCGTAGGGTGACAAATGCGGAATCCCATTGCGATCGATTTGTCTCGTTCGGAGATGATTGCCTAATTCGTCGAATGTCTGAAGTCGATGCCAAACGCTGAGGCGTAGTACCGGTTGTGTCCGTGCGGCAATCTGCGTCAATAATTTGGCGTGAATGTCGCGCACTTATGATTCGGATTATGCCGAAGCTTCCCGCGTCTACCTCGAGCATGCACGCGTTTGAATCAATGACTCTAAGCCAATTGCGGACACTTTCGCTGTCCGCATGGGATAGCCGTGTGGGCGGCTTATGTGGGTAGTTCACAGTCGCAGTGAAACGAAGAGAGAGTTCAGTGTCGATCCCAAGCCGTGGTTGCCTGATCTCTTCGATTTCGATAACCGAGTAGGGATTGCACACTCGGCCCTCAACGGTGATACCCCAGAGCTGTGAGTGGCCGAATTGCTTCCCGTGCGTCGGCAGATCTTCTTTGACTACGTGTATTTGGTCGCCTGAACGTGTTCGGAGACGAGCTTCGTGGAAGTTTCCAGATAACCTAACGAATTCGTCTGGACTGCGGAGTCTCAGTGGTTGAAATTCCAGGCTTGATTGTGCAACTATCGCCTCGGCTACAGATGATGGCGCAACAATGGCACAGTCATTGGCTCTGATCACGTGCGTCTCGTCGTTCCGGTAGTCAATCGGAGGCGTAAGGACTGTTGATGGATCATGAGTTTCGGCGATCGCGGTGCCAAGTTGTGTGAGCCACCGCGAGTAGTCAGTATCGGAGGTTTGAGGGGCGACAAAGTGCCAGGCGGCGAATCCGTCATGGTTTTCAAGCTTGCTGGACCTCAGCCAGCGCGGCGGTGACGTCGGCTCCTGAGCAACGAACACAGCTGATCTACCGAGGTAGAGCGGCCGACTTGCGGTGCATAAGACGTAGTCGCCACCTCTGTCCTGGCTGAAAATAGCGCCCATCGCTGGGATTTCCTGGACAGTGTTGTTCCAGCGGTTGACATCCCACCGCGGCCATTTTCCCTGTGTGTAGGTTCGGCGGATCTGGTTAGCTGGGTTGACTGTGACAGTCGAGGTGCCGGCACCAGGCCACAGTTCGAGGCCGTTGATCGATGTCATATCGCCATTCTGATGCAGCAGCCCAACTGCTAGGGCTCTCAGGTCCCGGGGTTCAACCGACCTGATCTCCTCTTCCTGGAGTTCTGGCAATTTGAAATAAAGGGTCCATTTGGCATCGGCGCAGGCGAGTCGAAGGGGGAATCGTGTGTCCTGATGGGTGTCCCACTGAGAAGAGGCACCCAGGCCGGGGTGATAGTCCGGACAGCTTGGAGATGCGTCGTTGTGCCGGAAGTAAGCCGCATTGATGTCACCTTTGGCGAGCGTTACAACCTTCCAACAGTGCGGGCACGTGAACGGATGGTTCTTCCTTGCAACGTCTGCGTCAACAAGCGATTCGCTATGCCAATCAATCGCGTGTTTCAACTGTGCGACCCTCCCCTCGACATCGACCTATGCGTGCTACTACCGACGGTGGCCGACCCTTGTTTGGTTCCGCTAAGGCGCGAAGGTATTCCCGCGTCATTGCACTTCCCCGACATCAAAGCTTGATCGCTGCGAGCGTGGAGAAGTGGGCGTGGGCTAGTTGCATGTCATGCTCGCGGTCTACGCCTCTGATCGGTTCCTCGTAGGTGATGCCGTCGACGGCTAGGTCGGATGGGGGGAGGCCATCCTTTTTGCGGTATTCGGAGGCTAGTTTGGTGGGGAGTTGGCGGCCGTTGGCGTCGTAGAGGGCTTCGCGTTCGTATTTTTGGAGGACGGGGAATTGGGTTCGGTAGATGGTTAGGAGTTCTTCGGCGGTTATGCCGAGCATGATGGCGACTATGGCGTCGATTTCGACTTGGGCTTGCCGGCGGTCGGCGGGTTTGCGGAGGGGGGTTTGCCAGGCCTATTTGTTTTCTACCTCGCCGAGGCTTCCCTTGTTGGGGTAGTCGGTGCCGATGTTGGGGACCCAGGAATCTTGTTGCCATTCGTCTGAGTACAGCTCCTCCCAGAGAGGGGCGTACTCGCGGACCAGGCAGTTGAGGCGAAGGGTGCGGAGGATCAGGTGGGGCTCTAGGGGATGGTTACGTACGTGGGGCAGGCGGCGGATGACCCCCTGGTTGAGCTCCGCTACACCAGCTGCTTTAACGAGGAAGTCCGCTGGGATGGATGCCCAAATGCCACTAGCCACGGCAAGATCCGCGTGCGTGGGCAGTGCTGCAGTCAGCACAGGGTGTACGTGACAAGGACCGGGCGGCAAGATTGCGGAGTGGAGGGTACGGACAGTAGCCGAGTCGGCCATGCGGCGCCAGGCGAGGCGGAAGTAGTTCGAGCTGGGCTCGTCGTGCCACTTCGGGTAGGCAGCTAGGTAGTCGGGGAAAGGGCGGGCGACCTGGTAGTTGGTTCTGGGGATGAAGGTTTCCGGGATCGACTCGAGGTCGATGGCAGCGTAGTCGCCGCCGCTACGCATTGTCGGATTGCCTTGCTGGTAGATCGGGGTGGCGACGGTAAGATTCGGTCCCTGAAAGATTACTTCTTGCCACGTTGCCGGAGTTGCTGAGCGCGATTCGAAGTAGCCGCTTTTCCGGTCAGCCGTCTCGTGCCAACCGGGGGTCCAGTCGAACTCGACGTCGCTGAGTCGTGTTGCGGCGGCAATCTTATCGAGTACAGCGGCGCTCGCCCTGTTTACTGGGTACAGCATCCGGGCGGCGGCGGCTGGTGTTCCGGGCTCATCGATGAGACTGGCCCAGCGTGCTAGCACGGATTCGTCGACTCGGGTTATGCGGTCTGCGTGCGGGCGCAGATCCCAGTTGTCCTGGTCATCCCGAACTGACGGTGACGGGCCGCTGCCATCGTGTTGGAAGGAACGTTCGACCACGCTCGGGGCGAAGATCCATGCGGCGTGGATGAAATCGACGGTATCAGGCTGGCCGTAAACATGAATCCCAAACGTCTTCTTATGGCCTATCTCTGGGAACTGGTACGTGTTGTTGTGAAAGCGATAGTGTCGGCGCAGCCTGGCGTAGCAGTGCCGGCGAAGAATCGCCGCACGGACTTCGGTGAAATGACTTTCCGGATGAATGAGGGTAATGATGCCGACGGTGCTTGCGGACCGCCACGTACGTTCCATGAAGCACCGGTACAGGTCGGGCTGTAGTCCGGTTAGTGGAGGTCGGTCGACGCCGGAGCCGAGGTGGGCCGCCTGTGCAGCCTGTGCGGCACGCTCCTCGAGGAACATCCGGCGGACTTTCGGAACCGCCAGCGCTTCTTCGATTTTCCGCCGCTTCTCCGCCTCCGACGGCTTGTGCGCCAATTGCCACCACGGATCGTGTTCAGCAAGTACTCCGGCCTCGTCCCAGTCCGGTCGCACCCACGGCGGATTACCGGCCTGAAGGTCGAAACCGCCCCGCGCGAACACCGGCGCGAAGTCCAGTTCCCAATGGAAGTACCCGTCCCGTTCTGCGACATCGGCGGCCACAGTGAGCCAGGGGTAGCGATCGAAAGCGGTATCGATCGGTCGGGCGCCGGCGAAGGAGAGGTCCAATTCTTCGGTCTCGTCGAGAGCGTCCCACTCTAGGCCACCGACGAAGTTTATTTGGTTCTTGGACGGTGCTTTGGACTTCGGCACTGGCCGCGGCTTGCCGTGGGGAATCTGGCCGAGGACGGCCTCCAAGCCGCCGAGCCATGAGTCTAAGGAAGGTGGCGCGATGTGTGAGGTGAGCGGCCAGGACCAGAGCGCGCACCAGGCGTCCATGGCTCGGCGCAGTCGCTGGAAGACGCCGTCGGGATTGCGGAGGACCTTCTCGATCTGTTCTCTGGTGACGGCAGGCGTGTGGGGTGACGGTTCGGATCCCCACAGCTGGATGTCGCGCCGGATCTCGGATTCGGCGATGGTCAGGCGGCGGAGGGCGAAGTCCCATAGCGTCTCGACGCGCTGCGCGAGGCCCTGCAATCGGGCTACCTGGTTCTTGGTGGGCGACTTGCGGATCTCGTTGCGCCACAGCCGAAGTTCTTCACGCTTGTCCGGCGCGTAGGTCCTCGCCTCGCTAGTGTCGACTACGGCGCCCCAACCTTCGGCGGGGAGCAGAAAGTGGTGGATACCCGCGCCGATCTCGGTGCCGAGCGGTACGTTCTTGGGAACTGTCTTGAGCCACGCCTTCTTGGCGAGTTCGTTCGGCATGTACACCGCGCGTCGGGCGCCGATCAGGGAATTGCCGCGGCGCAGGTGCAGGCCGAACCAGGGAGCCTGCAGGCCGGCGACCATGGTGTCGAGCCAGAGCGAAATCTCGGCCAGTTCTACGGCGGTGGCGTTGAGGTCAACCCCGTACACCTGGTGCAGCGCGATTTGGGCTTTGACCTTCTGCAGTTCGACCGCGTACTGATCGGCCTCGATGCGCTCATTGCGTTCGTTCTGCTTGCGCTTCAAGTATTCGGCGGCCAGTTGCCGGACCGCTTCGATGGCGAATGCACCCGATCCCAGCGCGGGCTCGCAGATCGTGAGCTGGAGGATCTCGTCGGGGGTCGTTTCGGTGCCGTTCTGGTCGAGAAGCTCCTCAAGCGCCTGCGACACAACGAACTTCGTCAAAACCTCGGGCGTGTAGTACGACGCCGACTGCTGGCGTTCGCGGCCGGCGAGGCGGAAGACGAAGGTGCCCTCGCGGTGGATCACCGGTTTGAGTTCGTGGGTGTCGGGATCTTCGGCGCGGACGAAATCGGATTCGGAAAGGTGGTCGGCGCGGTGCACTGGCACTACCCAGGAACCCTTTTCGGGGTTGCCGTCCTTGGCGACCTCGTACAGGTCTTCTTCGGCGAAGAACCCGGTATAGGACATCAGCCCCTCGTACACCGCTCCCAGCTGGTTGATGCCGAGTTCGGCGTAGCTGATGAAGCCGCGGTCGCCGCCCTTGCGGCTCTTGGACTCCTTGGTGAGCAGCAGGTGTTCGAGGACTTGCTGGGTGGCGGCGTTGCCGAGGCTCACCTCGTCGATCAGGGCGGTTGCCTTGGGGGAGAACAGGTCTGCGCGAAGTGGGTTGAACTCGAGGCCGGGGGCCGGATCGTCGAGGACGTGCTCGCGAACGGTCGGGGTGTGGCCACGGTCTACGAGGTCGAACAGCTTCTTGAGCGACTCGTACAGATGCGTCCCGGTTCGGGCCCGGTGGGAGACGAGTTCTGTGAGGGTGAGTTCACGCAGCCGATCGAGTCCGTACCCCTCCTCGTACTCGGCGGCACCGGTGGGCAGCACCTGCATCTCCGGCGACGCTTCGGCATACAGCAGGAACAGGATTCGATACAGGAACCGCAGCGAGTGTTTGGCGAGTTCATTGCCGTCGATGCCGTCCATGGTGAGGCCGCGTTCGGCACGCCGCCGGACCACCTCGTTGGCGATGATTTCGATGGACAGCCGAATGCCTTCGCGCAGGTCCTTGGAGACACCGACGGTGTGCTTGACGGAGTCTTCGAGGACGCCGGTCCACCAGATGTTGCCGTCGGCGTCGGCCTTCAACGACTGGTAGCCGAAGAGGGCTGCAGCGCGGTCGATTTCGCCGCCGCGCGCCTCGTGGCGGCGTTCGACCACGACCAGCAGGTCCATCGCCAGGTAGCGGCCTTCGGCCCAGCGTTCGGCCTCGGCGAGGAGCAGCCATTGTCCGCCTTGGACGACTACGAATGCGGGTGGGGTGTCGGAGCGGAAGGCTGCGGAGACGGCCTTCGATGCCGATTCGATCGGTTTGCCGTCCTCGGTGGCGGGGGTGATGAGCCGGCCGGTTTCCGGGGCGAGGAGGTCTTCCAGGGCGTCGACTGGTTTGACTTGCAGGAACAGCACATCGGGGAGGTCGGGGAGCTGGGCTTCCGGGATTTCCAGCTCGGAGCCGGCGCGTTCGGCTGTGAAGGGGGTGAGTTCGCCGTGGTAGCCGAAGGCGGCGCGCACCTGGGCGTGAGCCTTGGGGGCGGCGAGGGGATCCTCGGACAGGCCGGCCAGAGCGGTTTGCAGGTCGCGGGCGGCGGACAGCAGCGTGCTGCGGACCGTGGAGCGGCCCTCCTTGGCCTCGGCGTCCCAGGTTTTGCGCAATCCCAGGACCTTGCCGTGGAAGGACTCGTTCACCGAATCGGTGGTGAAGTAGTGCTCGCTGATCCAATCCTCGCCGACGACGATGGAATCGAAAGAGGGCATGGTCACTGATCCTTTTCGGGGACGATCACGAGCAGTGGTCGCACCAACTGCTGTGTGGGAGCGAGGGATTCGGCGAGGCGCTGCTCTTCGAGGATGCGTTGCGACAGCTTCTCGACCTTCTTCTTCCGGCCGCTGAACAGGTCCAGCTGTTCGGCGCCGGTATGCCAGCGGTCGGCGCGCTGCCGCCAGGCGTCGAGGCGTTCCTGGGCGGAGCTCTGCTGGGCGTCGAGGATCATCTTCATCGACTGCGCGGCCTCGCGGACGGCGACCGGGATCAGCGGTTGCAGCTGGTCCAGATCGTGCAGCGGGCCCGGGTTGGAGGTGCCGGGACGCAGGCCGGTGGTGGTGGTCAGGAAGTTCAGATCCTCCATCGGCTCGACGAGGCAGAACGACGGGTTGCCCGGGTTCGGGAATTCGGCCTTCGAGAAGACGCGGGACACGAGCTGGCCGCGGCGGTTCATCAGGGTGCCCATCAGCAACACCGTCACGTCGTCGACCTCGCCGCGGATGGCGAAGATCTGGTTGCGGCCCAGCGCGCTGAGTGCTCGGTCGCTGGCCCAGTCCAGCACTGGATGCAGGGGACCGAGGAAATGCGCCTCCGGCCACGTGGTGTCGTTGATGCCCTTACCTTCTCGCGCGGCACGCAGTTGGGCGTCGCCGACGGCGGTGGAAGTGGCCAGTTTCAGGCGTTCCAGGACGCGGCCGTCGCGCAGATAGTTCTGCGGGAGTTGGCCCAGGCGCTGTTTGAGGTCACGGGGTGGAATCAGTTCGGCGATACCGTGATTGGTGTGCCGCGTCCAGCCGACGCCGCCCGCGGCCGGATCGGCGTGCGGGACGTCGTGGAAGGCCGCGCGCAGGGCCTCGTCGAGAAAGCTGATGTCGTCGGGGTACAGGCTGAGGCGGGGTTCCTCCGGCAGCTCGGCTCGGGTGTCGTCGTCATCCAGGTCGAATTGGGCGAAGAAGGCGTCGAAATCGTCACCTTCGGCCACCTCCTCGATACTGCGAACAGCTTCGTCGAGCGTGGTTTTGCGGGCGAGAACATCACGGATTGCCGATTCCTCCTCTCCCACACTGTGTTTGCCCATCAGCGAAGCGACGTCGCCCAGGGTGGTGTGGGCCTCGTTCTCCCGTTCGAGCAACCGCGACAGGACGCGCAGGTCGCCGGAGAATTCCGGGTCGGCGGGTTCCAGGATCAGCGACGAGATCACCGGTGGGTGTTTCTGGCCGTACCGGTCGATGCGGCCGTTGCGCTGCTCGATGCGGATCAGCGACCACGGGATGTCGTAGTGAATCAGGTGGTGGCATTGGGCGTGCAGGTTTACGCCTTCGGAGGCCACGTCGCCGGTGACCAGCACGCGAATGGGGGAGGTCTCCAGTTTGAAGCTGTCGACGATCTGTTGCTGCTCCATGTCGGACAGGCCGCCGTGCAGCATGACGACCGCATCAGGCTTCAGGCCCAGCGCGGTCGGGAGCAGGTCGGTGAGCCATTTCAAGGTGGCGACGCGTTCGGCGAAAACGACTGCGCGCGTGTCGGACTTCGGGCCGATGCCGATCTCGCGGAGGCGGTCAACGAGTGCCGCCTGTTTGCCGGCGGATTCGGTGAATGCCTTGTCGTTCAGGTCGGCGAGACGGTTCAGGGCTTCCAGTTCGGTGCGCTGCTCGGCGCCGTGCGGGCCGCCCTTCTCACGGAGTTTGTTGCGGCGCTGGTTGATCGATTCACGGAGGGCGGAGGGGGAGGACAGGAACGCTTTCGCCAAGGTCCACGGGAACAGCGCTTTGGTTTCACCCGAGTACGGGGAGCGGCCCGACTCCGGATGCAACCACACCTGCGAAAGTTCCTGCGCGACGAGCTCTTCCACGGGCGACGGCGTGACCAGGCGATGGACGGGTTCGGCACGCTCGGCCCAGTCGCTACCGACCTCGGCGGCGACCTCGTCGTGGTGGCGGTGGCGGCGGATCAGCAGCGACTGCACATCCTCCTTGGTGAACGAGCCGTCGGCCGCCACCGCGGTCGGGTCCAGCAGGCGTAGCAGTTCGGCGAACGATTCTTCGCGGCCGTTGTGTGGAGTGGCCGAGGCCAGGATCAGAGCCTCGGTATTCGGGGCGAGGATGCGGGCCAGCTCGTTGTTCAGCGTGCCGACATTGGTGAGGTTGTGCGACTCGTCGATCACCACCGCATCCCAGTGCTGACGCTCCAGATGTGCCTTGTAGCGGGGGCTTTTGAGGGTGTCGATCGAGATGATCGCGCGCTTGTAGTAGGTGAAGGGATTGCGGGTCGCGGGGAGCTTCTGGCGGACCTTCTGGATTCCGGCTGAATCCAGGCGCACGAACGGGAGCGCGAAGCGGCACCAGAGTTCGTGCTGCATCTGTTCGAGGACGTGTCGTGGGGTGACGATGAGGATGCGTTCACCGCGACCGCGCCGGACCAGTTCGGACAGGATCATGCCGATTTCAAGGGTCTTGCCCAGGCCCACCGCGTCCGCCAGCAGGATGCGGGGCCGAATGTGTTGCGGATCCAAGGCTTTCGCCACTGCGGCCCTCTGATAGCCGAGGGAATCCGCCAGCATCCGCGTGGAGACCGCGAGCGTCTGGTCGCCGTAGGGGAACGGAGTTTTGCGCAGCAGCGACTCCAGCCACAGCCGCGAGTCCCGATAGCCGGATGAGCTGTCGGCAACGACCTGTGCTTTGGCGGGATCGAGGACCTCGATGTCGTCGAGGCTGCGGTAGAACGTCGCGGTCGTGTCGCCGACCAGTTCCGACAGACCCCGCACCCGGAGCAGCCACCCGTCCGAACCTTGTTCGGCCGAGGTGACCAGCCACTCCTCGTCGCGGACCACCACGATCGAACCGGGGGCTACCTCGAAGGTGTCGGGCTGCTCGGCGAGGGTCATCGACGCTGCTCCTGGGGACGGGTGTGGGCGGGCCAATCCAGTATCGGTGCTGGGGTTCGAGATGTGACACGGCGGTGGTGCATGTCGGTTGTTCGAACGACACGTAGCGATGTCTCCGCTCAATATGCTCACGATCCGTGAGTAGAGACTCCGGGGCGGATCGGCAGGATCAGGTAGGGCGCATCGAGGCCCAAGTGAAGGCGAGTGGGGGAAGCGAGAGGAAGCGGAAACAGAAGGTCCAAAAGAGTACCGAAGGTCACCTGACCCTCGGTCCGTTCTTCGGGCGCAGGTGGCAGAAGAACACGGAAGGGAAGGAAAAGCATCGGGGAACCCGGACATATGTGGTGAGCCTCGGCGTGGTTGTCGTGGTGGCGGCGGTGGGCGTCGGTGCCGTGATGTGGTGGAATTCGCAGAGCAGCGGTGCCGCGGATGCCGATGCCCGACCGGTTCCCGGCTCCACGACCAGCGTTGCCGCCGCGGTGATGCGGCCGACGACTACGACGACTCCGTCCGGCACGACAACCGCTGCCGCCCCGGCCCATTCGGATCCGACCTGGTACAAGCTGACGGCCTACAAGTCGGTCTCCGGCGGAAACGGCTTCTACTGGAAGGATTCGGTGCGGATCGGCACGCAGACGTATCCGGCAAGCATCGCCGGCGAATACCCTTCCAGCACGTCCGATCCGAGCAACAGGGCAGTGTGGGCCATCGGCGGCAACTGCACGAGGTTCCAGGCATGGGTCGGCAAGGACATCGACTCGAGTGAATCGGGCACCGGCAGTGGGGGTTTCTATCTCCAGGGGGACGGTCGCGACCTGGCATCGGTGATGGTCGGCCCGGCCGACCCGCCACAGCGGATGGATGTCGACATCACGGGATACGCGCGCCTTACGTTGTACGACACGCGAAAGAGCGTGGACATGAACAACGCGTGGGGGACTCCGGAGGTGCTGTGCACGAGCGCACCGGGGCAGTCGCGCTGAACCCGGATCGGGGCGTGCAGCCATCGCTACCCGGCACTGCGGAAGGTGGTCGGTCTCCGCGAGCAGGTGCTGTCACGAAGCGGGAGATGACCTCCGCGCGTTGACAATCCGTCGAACGACCGACTGTGAGGTGTCGGTCCGGACTGTTATATTCGCGTGCGCCAGGTGGCAGGGGATGCGGTCGGAACCTTCGCGGCTTTCTGCGGGGCGATTGTGAAAGGCGTTGGGGTGCATGGGATCTACGCGCGTGGCGGATTCGATGGATAGCGCGCTTCGTTCCAAGATTCATCAACCGGGATGTCCCTGGTCGTGGACTTCCGAATGCATCGAGCAGTTCGAGCGGTTGCGGAGCGAGCACATCGAGGTCGCGGAGATGTTCAGTGCGATGATTCGTCGTGCGCGGGAGCGGGGGCTTCCTCCCACGCAGAACAACAACCATGTCCCGCGGCCGACGCATCCCACTCATCGTTGTCCGGTGGGAGACCGCGTGCGAGACCTGCCCGATTTCGCATTCGATGACCAGGTCAGACCCATGCCGTGGGTAGGAGAGTTGTACGCCGAGTCGGTCAATGGGCGAACTCTGTACCGTTTGTACTTCATCGAGTCCCGCCCAGGCTGGGTGGCGACGACCGACGAAATCTACGCGTCGGCCATTGGTGAGAAACCTGTCGGTGCGGATGGCGGCTGGACGAGCGACGATCAGACGGCCGACATCCACTCGGCCATGATCGCGGGCACTCAACGGTGCGACAACTGCCGGAAAGTATGGAGACGCTGGAATGCGGCCTGATAACCTTTGTGATATAACGCAACAGCTCTCGGCTCGACCGTGCGATGTTCCGATGCGAGGGGAGAGGTGGTCTCGATGAGCGCGGACAGGTACCCCGGTTTCGGCAACCCCACCTCGAACGAGCAGCTGGGCGTGGAGCTGGCGAGCGAGCAACTGGATTTGATCCTGGACATGCGAGAGATTCGTTTGGAGCGTGGATACTCGGTCACCCAGGTCGCGGAGGCGATGGGAGTCGACCCCGCACAGGTCTCCCGATTCGAGAGCGGAGCGACCAACCCCACGATGTCCACGATCCGCCGCTATGCGAAGGCTGTCGGAGCGATTTTCCGCATACGGGCCCAACGGTGGGAGGCCGAAAACGATGAGTCCTTCGAATCGACGCCTCCCGAATCATCGGATGCGCGCTGTGAGGATATGACGAACGCGGAGCAGTTGTGGACCGTGCGAATGGACACCGGTGACGCTTCGCCGGGCCCGTGGAAGGCGACCGCGGTCGAACAACTCGGCCGCTCGGCGCCGGTGGTGGAACCGGTCAAGGGGACCAGGGACTACCTGCATTGGGTGACCGCGACGGTTCAGTCATGACCCTTGTGGAGCGGGCGACCGGGAGCAACGTCTTCTGGAAAGAGCGGTCGGTACGTCGCAAATCATCCGACGAATTGGAAGACATCCCGAACGCATTCAGCATCTCGATGTCGGTATCAGGAGGAAAGTCCTCCAAAGACGCCCCTGTCGTCGATACGACCGTCGAGGTTTCAGTGAGTAACCCTTCGCTGGAACTCAAATACGTCGTGACGTACCGATTCTATTTCGCCAACGATTCCGAGCCGCCTCCGGAAGAAGAGGTCGACACCTTCATGCGCGAACACGGCATCGGCTACGCGCTTGGCGTGGTCAACGGTGCGCTGGTGAGTGACACGACGGCATTCAGGGTGAAGCCACTGTCCATTCCGATCAACGCCTACGACGAGGTGCGGAAGCTGATCCCGCAGCGCCCGTCCGATCAGGGCCGCCATCTGTAGTCGCCTGGGGGACTGGGCATAGAGGCTCTGGGGTTTCCCGCAAGGAACCGCTGTGGCTCGTAGTCCGCTCGTTGCGATATCTGTGCGGCATACCAGGCCCGTTTGCGGCGGGTCTCAATCCTCTCCCGGCAGAGCCAGCAGGCCACGCCGCCGTGTCCGGAACAGGCTCCCGATGGGGGCGGACGCGTGGGCGTATGGCCTCGGCGCCGATCACCCGGTCATCGCGGCGGGACCGTCGCGCCGCCGGAGAACATGGAGTCGGCTCCGATCAGGAGCAATCTCCCGGTTCGCCCTTCTTCACCACCGACAGGACGGCGTCGCCCTCACCGATCGGGACGCCGGGGGCAGGGGTCTGTGCGACTACAACCCAGTTGCGGTCGAGTACCTGCATTCGGCCGGCTCCGGTCGCATCCTTGCTTCGAGAGAAGAACACTCCGGCTTTTTGGATGAGGTTCTGTGCGGCCTGCAAATTCATGCACACCACATTCGGCATCGGCACTGTCGCGGCTTGCGTTGCCGCCGGCGCGCTCGAGGGTGCCTGCGCCGGGGGTGCTTCCGTTGAAGGTGCCGGCTGTGTCCTCGTCGGCACCGGGAGAGTTGTCGTCGTGTCGGCGATTTTCGGCTGCGTGGTCGACGTTTCCGTGGCTCCGCATGCGGTTGCTGCCCCAATGGCAGCGATAGCGAGGTATGCCGCGATTCTCTTCAATGCACGGTCCTTCCGGCGCGAGTGTGTCTCGAGTAGCCAAAATGTCGGTGAGGGGACGGGTCGTATTAGCTGCATTTCGGTAACGACGCGATGGGGATGACGCACATGAGCGGCTGCGCGCTCGGCGCCGAGGCGGGCGCGTGGGTGCCCGTCCCGGCGCCGATCACCCGGTCAGCGCAGCGAAACCGTTGCGCCGCCGGAGAACATGGAGTCGTGCAGCACGATCCGGACGGGTTGAGAATCGGCCGGCAGATCGAAGACGACCTTGGCGGTAATCGTGTTGCCAGGGTTGATGTTTGCGTACATGCTCGTGTCGGCTTGCAGGTTGATGGCGGCCGCGGTGTCGTTGCTGAACTTGCGGTCCTGCGTGTCGTAGAGGTCCTGATTGCCGGGGGAGAAGCCGTAGGGCACCTTGGAGGTGTTGAGTACGGTCATCGTGACGATCGTGTACGCGCCCTGGGCGGTGCGGCGCAGGTAGGGGTTGTCGCCCACTTCCTTGACGCCGGTCTGCACGTCGGTGACCACGAATTCGAATTTGCCGTCGCGGACCGGGGTGTTGATTCCGGGCGGCGGAGGCTTCGCGGGCGCGGGCGCTGCGGCAGAGTTGCCCGCGGCGGTGGTCGCGCTGTGCCTGGAACCGGCGGAATCCTTACCGCTGAGGCCGGCGATGCAGCCGCCGACGCCGCAGAGCAGCACGATGCCGACGACGACGATCAGCAGCGCCTTCGGCATTTTGGACTTCTTCTGTTGCACCACGTACTGCGGCGGGAGTTGTGGCCCGGGCTGGTAAGTCATGGCGCCGCTCCTATTCGTGGATCCAGGTACAGCCCTCGACGTTGATCACGTCACCGGCCTGCAGTTGCACGTAGGACGCGCCCGAATAGGACTCCATATCGGTGGCCTCCGAGGACTTCGCGCCCTTGTAGGGGAGCCATGTGATGAAGCAGTAGCCGTAGTCGTCCGCGCGGGGGCCGGAGGTGTGGTATGTGCCTTCCAGGACGTCCGTGCCGACGACTTGCATGCCCTCGTGCAGGGTGGCGGCCGGTGCGGCGGATGCGGTGGCGGCCGCGACGGTCACGGCGGCGGAGGCGATGAGCAGAGCGGGAAAAGCCTTGCGGAACATGGTCATAACTCCTGGATCGGTGGCGGCGGGATCAGAGTTCGTACTGCGGGCAGTAGGCCGTGATGGCGGCGTCGAGGAAGATGTACGGGTACTTCACGGCGCCGCGGGACTTCTCGGCCAGCACGATCTGGTTGTGCGCCGAATTGCCGTAGGCCCGTAGCCAATTGCATTCGGCCTGCGCGAGCTGGATCGCGGAGTCCTGGCCGCTGCAGGTGTCGTCGTCCTCGGCGTAGTCGCTCAGGAAGCGTTGGTCGGCTGGGCTGCGGGGTCCGCAGCTGCTGCCGCCGGATCCGGAGGCCGAGCCGGTATCGGGGGCCGCGAACGTCGCCGGTGCGGCGGCCGTGAGCACCGCGACGGTGGCGCCGGCGGCGAGCAGAGCAGGGACGATACGAGCGTTTTTCATGATGATTCCTGGCGGTGAGTCAGTTGTTGGATGCGAGCAGGTAATGGATCAACCAGATCGGTGACCACAGCCCGCAGGTGATGAGCGTGAGCACCAGATGCAGTCCGTGCGGGAACGATCGTGTGACGACGACCTGCGCTCCGGGCGGGAACTGCTGGACCACGTTCATCATCGGCGGTGGTGACGGAAAGGCCTGGGGGACAGCGGGTTGCGCGCGCCCAGGGGACGTGAAGTATTCGGCCGAGTAGTACGGCGGCGCGGTGGGCGGAACCGGCGGATACGGCTCGATCAGCCCGCCCGCGCTCGGGGGATACGGCGGCATCGGATTCGGTGCGGGCGGGCGGTCCGGTGGTGCGGTGTCCCATGCGTCGATAGGGCGGTCGGGTTCGTGACTCATGGCGAAGTCCTGTCGTTTACGGCAGCAGGGATCGCTCGACGGCGACGGCTGCGGGAGGGGTCGAGGTGCGGAGAATCGCCGGTGTCGGCGGTGCTTTGAGGCTGATGCAAACAGTAGGAGGAACTGAAAACATTGTCAATGTCGATCGGAAGATTGATTTTTGCTCACTGGTCCAGCAGTGTGTGAGCAGACCCGCGAGAGGAGGGGTATGCCGAAGCCCGTAGCGAAGGTGAGCGCCGCAGAGATCTCGCGGCTCGCCGGCGTCACTCGTGCCACGGTGAGCAATTGGCGTCGCCGCCACGACGACTTCCCCGACCCTGTCGCGGGCAACGAGTCGCGGCCGCTGTTCGATCTGCACGCCGTGCGGGAATGGCTGGCTTCGCATGGCATCGACGCGGCACAGTCGCCGGAGGCCGAACTGCGCACACTGGTTCGATCGCATGCGACGCCGCAGGCTGTCACCAAGGTGATGGAGGTGTTGCGTCGTACCGAAGACGGTTGGTCCGCCTCCGGGGCCGACGATCGGAAATTGGCGACCGAGGTCGCCGCCGCCCTGCGGTCGGCCACCAGCACCGAGCAGGTGCGTACCGCGCTCGACATCCTGTCCGAACGCGCGATGGACGATGCCGCCTCGACCGGGGTCTATGTCACCCCGCCGGCCGTGGCATCGATGATGGCGGCGCTGCTTCGGCCGGCGACCAACCCCGCCGTGCGCAGCGTCCTCGACCCGGCGTGCGGCAGCGGTAACCTGCTGCTCGCGGCCGCCCAGTGCGGCGCCGAGGAACTGTACGGGCAGGATTTGGTGCCGGTGCAGGTGCAGCGCGCCCGATTGCTGATCGAAGCCGAGACGGCTCTGGAGCCAGTGGTGCGGGCCGGGGACAGTCTGACCGCCGACGCATTCTCCGACCTCCGGGTCGATGCGGTGCTGTGCAATCCGCCCTACGGACAACGGGACTGGGGCTCGGGTGAGCTCGCCTTCGACACCCGCTGGGATTACGGGCTGCCGCCGCGCGGAGAACCGGAACTCGCGTGGGTGCAGCACGCCATCGCCCATCTGCGGCCCGGCGGTATCGCGGCGCTGCTGCTGCCCCCCGCGGTCGCAACCCGGACGTCCGGGCGCAAGATCCGGTCCAACCTGGTGCGTGCGGGTGCGCTGCGCGCCGTGATCGGTTTGACGCCGGGTGTCGCGCAGCCATGGCACGTCGGACTGCAGATATGGGTGGTGCGGCGACCGGAAGTCGGTGCGGCGGTACCGGACTCGATGCTGTTCGTCGAGACCGCCGACGGGGCGCGCCAAGACGGCGATCGTCTCGGACAGGATGCGGTGATCGCGCTGTGGCAGGCATTCGACGAAGGCAGCTTCGACAGCGCAGCCGAGTCGGGGGTGTCGGCGGTGGTGCGGCTGGTCGATCTGCTGGACGAGGAAGTCGACCTTACTCCCGCCCGGTATGTGCGATCGGCGCTCGATTCGGGGGCGGTTTCCGAACAGGTCGGTGCGGCACTCGACAGTCTGGGGGCGGCGGCCGCGGACCTGGCCGACGTTCTCGCCGAGGTGCCGGGCTGGGCGGAGTCTCGCGGGAAGTCGTGGCGGTTCATCGGCATCGCGGACCTGGTCAATCATGGTCAGCTGCAATGGTTTCGGGCCGCACCACCCGGTTCGGAGCGACTTCCCGGCGATCGCCGCGTTCTGACCGCGCCGGATGTCGCGAACGGAACTCCGGCCTCGGGCACGATGGATTCGGTGCCCGACGAACCGGTCGAGGTGTGCGAGGGCGACGTGCTCATGCCCGCGGTGCGCAGCGACCGTAGCGGTGGCCGCACCGCGCGCGTCGCTACCGCGGAGGATGCCGGTGCGGTCCTCGGCCCGCATGTGCACGCCCTGCGGGTGGACCGCAGCCGGCTCGATCCGTGGTTCCTCGCCGGATTCCTCACCGGCACCGAAAACGTCTCTGCCATACGAACATCCACGGTTCGCTTCGACCTGTCCCGGCTGCGCGTGCCGGTGCTGTCGCTGGAGGAACAGCGCCGATACGGGGCGCTGTTTCGGCAGCTGTTCCTGCTGCGCACCGTGGCGCACCGGGCCTCGGCAGCCGCCGACCACACTGCCGAGCTGATCACCACCGGACTCACGGCGGGCGCCCTCGTGCCGCAGGACGAGCACAGGAAGGACAAGTAGTGAGCGAGCGTTATGCCGAGCTGCGGTCCGCGCTGATCGAACAGCCCCTCGTGGATCCGCCGCTCCTCGAGCCCGGTCCGGTTGCGCACGACTCGATTTCGCTCGAGGATCTGGTGGCCGCCGAGGCGCTGCACGTCTACGAAGCGCCGCCGACCGTCGGTGGCGGGGACGCAGCGATGTTGTCGGCCAAGGATGTGCGGCTGGGTCGGGCGGCGTCGCGGTGGGGTGACTCCGACGCGCCGGGCGCGGTGCTGGTGCGAGCCGGGGATGTCGCGGTCGTCATGGGCGCCGATCCGGCCGCACACGTCTGCACCGAGGACGGTGTGCTGCTCGGCTCCGGAATTCATCTGCTGCGCGGTAGCGCCACCATCATCGACCCGCAATTCCTGGCCGGGGTGCTGCGCGCCGCGATCGCCGACGGTCCGGTCGACCTGTATCGCGTGCAGATTCCGCGTGTTCCGCTCATAGACCAACGCCGGCTCGGCGCAGCCTTCCGGCAGCTGGCCGACGTGGAGGTTGCATGGCGGCTGCGGCGTGCGGCGGTCGAGCAGGTCGTGCGTGCCGGGGTCAGGGGCCTGGCGGCGGGGGCGCTGCGACCGGTTACCGTCGACGAGTAGGTTGACGTGTCGGCAGTGGTGGACTCACGGAGGTGGCGGTGACACAACCGCGAATCGACGGAGGCCGGTACGAACTGGTCCGGGAGATCGGCGCCGGTGGGATGGGGCAGGTGTTCGAGGGCTACGACAGTCACCTCAAACGCCGGATCGCGGTGAAGGTCACGCACCCGAACCTCGACCGGGACCCGAACTGGATTAGGCGTTTTCTGCGCGAAGCCGAATTCATGGCGCAGATCAGCCACCCCGGCATGCCCGCAATCCATGACGCCGGCATCTCACCAGGCCCGCCCGAACGGCCGTATCTGGTCATGGAGTTCGTCGACGGCACCACCTTCGACGAACTCCTCGCCCGGCGCGGCCCGCTCCCGGTCGGGGTCGTGGCGACGCTGGGCGCGCAAGCCGCGGCAGTGCTGGTCGCGGCGCACCGCAACCGGATCTACCACCGCGATCTGAAACCGTCCAATCTCATGCTGTGTGCCGACGGGACGGTGAAGGTGCTCGACTTCGGCCTCGCCGTGACCACCGACACCGGCATGACCCGGTACACCGGCACCGGAAATACGCTCGGCACGCCGGCATTCATGGCACCCGAACAAGTCGAGGGGCGCACCGTGGTGCCGCAGACCGACCTGTACGCGCTCGGGCTGGTGCTGTACGAACTGCTCACCGGAGATCGTGTGATGACCGGGAGCTCGCCATATGTGGTGTGGCAGAACCAAGTTCACTTCACGCCGAACGAGATCCGCCGTGAACGTCCCGATGTTCCGGTCGATATGGCGCGGTTGATCATGAGTTCGATTGCGAAATCGCCGGACCGCCGGCCCGAAGACGCTGCCACCGTCCACGCCGTGTTGATGCGTTACGCCGATGGTGTGGCGGAGCTCCCGGAAGTCAAGGACCCGTACGGACCGGCACGGATGTACGCCGCCGCAGCCAGCACGGCCGGTACGTCGCGCACCGCCGCGACCGTCGTCGCGCCGACGATCGTCACCGGCGAAACCGTGGTAGTACCCCCGCGTACCACCGATTTCAGCCGCTCCGATATCGAACGCGCCATCCACCGCGCCCGCGATCTCGCCGCCGAATCGCGCTTCACCCCCGCCATCGCGAACTTGAAAACCGTGGTGGAACAAGCTATTTCGCAACTCGGCCCGCGGGATGCCGATGTGGTGGAAGCCCGCCTCAACCTCGCCGCACTCCGATTCGACAGCAACGATTTCACCGGTGCCGCGGAATTGTTCCGCACCCTCATCGACGACCTCACCGCCGAACGCGGCCCATACGACGAACAGGTGATGCACTGTCAACGCCAACTCGCCACCTGCGATGTGCAAAACGGTGACATCACCGCGGCGCTGACCCGGTTGCGCCGGCTGCACAGTCAGATGGCGGTGCGGTATGGGGAGCAGGATCGGCGAGTGGTGGACCTGGTCGAACAGATCAAATTGATCGAGATGGGAGGGGAGCGGTGAGAATCTCGGACTCGCGACATCGTTTCGCATAGCGGATTCGCGCCTGGAACGATGTTTGCAGTGCTGAGATCTCCCGGTTCGGATCCTGCGTCGAAATGGCCTGACGGGGAAGCTCGTTCAGGTGCGCCGACTGCCGGCGAATTGCGGGCGGGGCGTTACCATGTGCGCTGCAGCAGCTCTTTCGCGACCGCGATGCTCGATTGCCATGCTTCCTCCGTGGACATTTGGGTGGTCCAGAAGAGGTGCCGTTGTTCGCCCCGGACGTAGACGTTCACCAGCAGATTGCCCTGCCACACGGCCAGTCGCATCAAGCTCTGATCGTTGCGGTCCGTGGCCACAGCGAATGTTGCTCCGTCGCCTAATCCCGGCACTGCGGAATCCGTTCGCCGCCCCATGGCGTAGGGGGTCTGCGCTTGCCGGTCGAATTGTTCTCGCGCCGTGCCACCGGTCCGTGGAATGTCGAAGCGCTGCACACGAAATTCCAAGTGACGCGGGTCGATACCGTCTTCCCCGCGCACTTGTCCCCAGCTGCACGACAGGTTGAGGTCGCCGCCTTCGGGGAGGTGGGCGGCGCTCTGATCGGTGAGTTGTTCGAAATTGTGTGCGCGCGTTTGCGCGAGGACACCGGGATCGAGGCGGCATTGCGTGGGTGCGGGTGTTGTGGTCGCGATTGTTCCGCTCGGCGAGTGCACGTGCCGATAGCGAACCGAGAGCACGACAACCACGGGGATGAGCAGCAGAACAACCACAATGGCGGCGAGACGGCGCGGAAAGCGTTGTCGTCGAGGATGCTTCGTCGTCGATGCTGCCGCCGTGTCTCCTCGGCTGCTCATGACGCTCGGGGAGCAGCACGCCGTCGACGTTCTGTGGCACACCCTGCGGATTCCCGTCGGGCCCCGGCATGTCCCCGACGTGTCCGTTCACGAATTGGTCGACCGTGATCCAGCTGGTGCTTCTCCAGGGTTGTAGACCTCCAGCCGGTGGCCGTCGTGTCCGATGATGAGCATCTGATGCCCCTCCTTGCCGCTGGTGGTCTGGAACGGGACGGGTCGGCCCTGATGTGTACTGGATCTGCTCTGGGGGACGTATTTCGCGGGGCAGAACGGTCTATGCCTCCCCAGGCACCGACCCGCGAGATTCGAACGCCGCTACGAATCGCGGGTGTGCCCTGATCCGTACTGATTCGAGATCGGCAATGGGCCGGAACAGCACGAACGTCGTGGAGCGGCGGTAGAGCAGGTATGCGGCGATCAACCCGAACAGCCCCCATCCCGGGAAGACGGCCAACACAAGCGGTACGGGAAGGTGGTCGGAGGTCGTTGTTTGGGTGGCTGCGAGGATGACGAGAATTGCGGCGAGGCCCAGAAGAACGATCGCGTGTCCGGTGTATTGGCAAAACCTGCTCGTGCGTTCGCATTTCGCGCAGATCGGCCACGTTCCCTCGAGGATGGTGGATGGTGGGTTGACCTCGAACCATCTGAATGTGGCGACGCGGTAGAAGCCTCGCAGCAGGAATCGGACTTCGTACGAAGGGGTTCGCTGTATCCATTGTTGTTCCGTAGAACGCCGGACAGTCTTCGGGCGGAAGTCGAAGTCCTTGTTGCGCTGCTCGATCGCCGTCTCGCCGTGGCGGGTGCATACGTCGGGTAGCTCGTCGGCCAGTTGCAGGACGAAGGTTTCCTGCGGATCGAAATCCGGGTCTTCGGCGAAGTCTTTTCGGAGGCGAATCCGCACTGCCACATCGGTTTGCGCGCCCGAGCGGGGTTTCACTCCAGCCATCCTCGGTTGCGTCGCTGTTGAAAGTAGAGATCGTCCTCGTCCGGTTCATCGGGGGTATACAGCTGTTCGCGATTCGGTTTTCTCGTTTGTGGGATCACCGGGCTGCCGGTATCTTTCGCGGGCGTCGAGGGGGTCGGCTGCACATTGGGCGGAGGCGGAGTGGGCGCGGACTCGTGCTGATCGCCTCGCAGACGTTCGAGTTCTTGTTCGCCTGCCTGGGCCAGAGCCTGACGCTGGTCTTCCGGCATCGTCAGGGCGCGGTTCAGCTGACCGGCCGGTACGGAGTCCATGATTCCCGCGAATGCGTCGGAAGTACCGAAGTCTCGCATGCTGCGGCGGCCGTTCAGTACATCGTCGAGTTGCTTTCGCAGATCGCGGTCGGTTACGGCGGACTTGATCGTTTCCAGGGAACGGCGCAGTTGGCGGGACACTGCGATGTCGCCGTGTGCCACGTCGAAGCTGACTTCGGAGCGATCTTCCATTCGATCAAACCCCCGGGTGGTCGTAGGTCGAATTCGGCAGTGCGGGAAGGTTTTCCGGAGTCGTCTGGCTCGACAGTGCGTTCAGCAACCCGATCATCCCGTATATCGCCTTGTACGCGGTGGTGACGAGTTTGATGAGTTCGCCCACCTTCGCCACGATTTGGACCAGGTAGGCGGCGGACACGGCGGCTTGGGCAGCTGCGGCTGGAGCGCCGACCAGACTGGAAGCGAGCACCGCCTCCGCCGCTTGCGACGCGAGCCAGAGCAGGGCCAAATCGGAGATGTCCTGTAGAAAGTCCCCGACTCGACGGCCCAGTTCCCGCATGCCGGTGCTGATATTCGTCAGCTGCCGTTCGATCTCTTCGAGCGGGCGAACTTGGAACTCGACGCAGGCAGCGAGATGTGTGAAATAGGTCTGCGAGCTGTCGGCGGCGTGACCGTGCCAGGTGGCGCCCGCGGTCTGTTGCCACTGAGTGTTGATCGACTCCGCGTACGCCGAATTGAAGCGGCTCAGGTTGCCCGCGGCTCCGGCGGCCTTCGCGACCGCCTCCCAGTCGCCGTTGACCTTCTCTCCTGCCCAGCCATAAACGTCGAAGCCGACGAGGGTTTTGATCGTGGTCGAGATGTAGTAGGCGGGGGAGACGAAATTTCCCCCGGCGATGAACGACACCAGGCCCGGCATCGGGTCCTCGGCATGAGGGTCGACGAGCTTCTCTTCGGGACGGGTCATCGCGCATTCCCCGGATATGTCTCGTCGAGCTGCCGAGCGTGCTCGTAGTCGGTCGTTCGGTAGAGCTGGGCGGCTTTGGCGAGTTCAATCGCCGAGCCGTCACCCAGCGTCTGGAGGTGCTTGTAGTTGTCCTCGAGATTTTGCCGGATATGCTCGACGATCCCCTTGACCTCGACGAATATGCCGGTGTGGGCATCCGAGAGGTTGAACCACTTCGTCGCGTGGCTGCCTGCTGCGCCGGCTTGGCCCGCGAGATCACGCATCGCGCCGCTGAACTTGTCCACATCGTCGGGTACGACTTGGAAGTCGGTCATCGCGCTCCTTGCGTGCGGGGTTGAACACTTCTGATCTGTTGGACGGACGATGCCCGCGGTCGGTTCCGGTCGACTTCCACCGGCGCGCTCTCCGCCCAGGGCGGCAGACGTGAACGCCGACGGTCTCGACGAGTCTTCCGCGGTTATTGCGGTCCAGGCTCCTCCGAGCGACAACCACTGCTCACCGATCTTTGCGATGCATACTCGAATTCTGTTGCCGTCAGTTCATTGTCGGTGCTGCCGGGCGTGGAGCGGACTCGGATTCCGGTCACCGCGGGGCTTATTCGGCCTCCTCGGAACGGTACGGCGAGACTGTCTGCGTCGCGAACGTTCACATCGATCGTCTGCCGCTGACGTGGATTCGGCTGGCTCCGATGAAGTTTCGCGGGAAGCATCACGCACGACGGCGTCACCAACCGCCAGCTCTCCCAGATCGGTTGAGTCCAGCAGGATGGTGTATGGCCGGACGCCAGCAAAGTGCGGGCGTGTCGTAGCCGGATAGGGGGTGGTCACCGCGTGATCCTTCAAAAGACCGGCAAGTCACTTGAAGGAAAGAAAGTTCACGCGATGACCTCTGTCCAGCCTATCGACCCGTCCAAGATGCTGTCGGACC